>NZ_WMHO01000015.1 GCF_010994245.1 Sandarakinorhabdus rubra | reverse complement strand
GCGCTGGCCGGCCGGCAGGCGGCGCGCGCGGCCGGTGTGTCGGCCTTCGGGGTCGGATCGGCGCTGGGCTTCGTGTTGGCGCTGCAACTGGCGATGGCTTTGGCGGGCGTGGGGGCCGGGGCCGACGAGGCGGGGCTGGGCGGCAGCCTGTTCCTGGTGTCGCGCATTGCCGTGGCGGTGGCAGGCCTGGTGCTGTGCCACAATCTGTTCGTCACCACCCCGGCCAGCGAACGCTCCGGCCTCAGGCTGCTGGCAATCGGGCTGGGCGGCCTGTTCACCTATGAGCTGAACTTCTTCACGCTGGCGTTCCTGCTGCCACCGGGATCGGCGGACCTCGCCAACATCCGCGGCGCGGTGGAGGCCCTGCTGGCCCTCGTGTTCCTGTTCGCCAACCGCGATGAATGGGTGCGCGGCACCCGCATCTCGCGCCGGGTGGCGTTCCAGACGGTCGCCTTCTCCGGCATCGGCATCTATCTCATCGCCATGGCCGTGCTCTCCTATGGCCTGAAGCTCGTCGGCGGCAGCTGGGGCACGCTGCTGCAGGTCACCTTCCTGTTCGGGACCGCGCTCCTGGGCGTGGTCGTGCTGGTCTCGCAGCGCGTGCGGGCCTGGCTGCGCGCCGCCATCGCCCGCAATTTCTACAATTATCGCTATGATTATCGGGTCGAATGGCTGCGCTTCATCGCCACCCTGTCGGCGCCGGGGGCTGCCGATGGCCTGCCCGAACGCGTGGTGCAGGCGGTGGCCAGCCTGCTGGAGGCGCGCGGCGGCTGGCTGATGGTGCCAGATGACGACCGGATGCAGCCGATTGCCACCTGGGAAATGGCGCACAGCCGGCCGCTGCCGCTGCCGCTCGACAGCCCGCTGGTGGCCTGGGCGGCGGGGCAGGAGCGCGTGCTCGATCTGGAACAGGTGCGCGCCGGCGAGATTGCCGACGCGCCGCCGCTGCCCGACTGGTTGCTGGCCCACAGCGGTATCTGGCTGGTAGTGCCGGCGTTCAACCGCGACAGCCTCGCCGGCCTGCTGCTGATCGGCCGCAGCCTGGTGCCGCGCCGGCTGGACTGGGAGGAGGAGGAGCTGCTGAAGACGCTGGGCCGCCAGGCCGGCAGCTATATCGCCGAAAGCCGCAGCCAGGCCGCACTCGATGAAGCCCGCCGTTTCGAGGAGTTCAACCGGCGCTTTGCCTTCATCCTGCACGACATCAAGAACTTGATCAGCCAATTGTCGCTGCTGGCCCGCAATGCCGAGCGCCATGCCGACAACCCGGAGTTCCGGGCCGACATGGTGGAAACGCTGAAGGTTTCGGTCGAGAAGATGAACGGGCTGCTGGCCTGGCTGTCGCAGCGTGCCACCGGCAGCGACGCTGGCGAGGATGATGTGGCCATCGATGCGCTGCTCGGCGCGCTCGTCCGGGCCCGCACCAGCGCCTGGCCCAACCTGACGCTCTCCCTGCCCGACACGCCGGCGCCGCTGCTGGTGCGCGGGCATGAAGGCCGGCTGGAACAGATGTTCGCCCATCTGCTGCAGAACGCCATCGATGCCTCGCCGCCCGGCGCGCCGATCCGATTCGATGTCGCCATGGCGGACCGCGAACTCGTCATAGCGCTCACCGACAGGGGCCATGGCATGTCGGCGCGCTTCATCCGGCAGGATCTCTTCCAGCCGTTCCACAGCAGCAAGCCGGGCGGCTTTGGCATCGGCGCCTTCGAAGCGCGCGAAATCGTTCGCGCCCATGGCGGCCGGCTTGACGTGGCCAGCCGCGAGGGCGATGGCACCAGCTTCACCATCACCCTGCCACTGGCCACGGCGCGGCCGCCGCCCGCCGCCGCCCTGGCGCCGGTGGAAGGACGTGTGGCGTGAGCGAAAGGGCCGAGACTGAACTGCCGAAGCTGCTGGTGATCGAGGATGATCCCGGCCTGCAGCGCCAGCTGAAGTGGAGCCATGATGACCGCCAGGTGATCCTCGCCGGTGACCGAGAGACGGCGCTGGCGGCGCTGCGCACGCACCAGCCGGCGGTAGTGACGCTGGACCTTGGCCTGCCGCCCGATCCGAATGGCGTGAGCGAGGGGTTCGCCACGCTGGAGGCGATCCTGGCCACGCGGCCCGACACCAAGGTGATCGTCGCCTCCGGCCACGGCGCGCGGGACAGTGCGCGCCGCGCCATCGCCATGGGGGCCTTCGATTTCTACCACAAGCCGGTGGACATCGATGAGCTCGGCCTCATCGTCCGGCGCGCCTATCACGTCGCGGCGCTGGAGGCCGAGAACCGCCGGCTGGCGGTGGCCGCGCAGGGCAGCGACACGGTGCTGGGCGGAATCGTTACGGCGGCGCCCGAGATGCTGAAGGTGGCGCGCATGGTGGAGCGGGTTGCCAGCGCCAACGTCTCGGTGATGCTGCTCGGCGCGTCGGGCACCGGCAAGGAATTGCTGGCGCGCGGGCTGCACCGCGCCTCGGGCCGCAGCAATGGCCCGTTCGTTGCCATCAACTGTGCGGCGATTCCCGAGAACCTGCTGGAATCCGAACTGTTCGGCCATGAACGCGGCGCCTTCACCGGGGCGGTGAAGAGCCAGGAAGGCAAGATCGAGCTGGCCCAGGGCGGTACCCTGTTCCTCGACGAAGTGGGTGACATCCCGCTGCCGTTGCAGGTGAAGCTGCTGCGCTTCCTGCAGGAACGGGTGATCGAGCGGGTGGGCGGCCGCCGCGCCATCCCGGTCGACGTGCGGATCGTCTGCGCCACCCACCAGGACCTCGAAGCGATGATCGCGCAGGGCCGCTTCCGAGAGGATCTCTATTACCGGCTGGCCGAGATCGTGGTGCGCATCCCCTCGCTGAAGGAGCGGCCGGGGGACGCGGCGCTCCTGGGGCAGTATTTCATGACCCGCTATGCCCGCGAAAATGGCCGCAGCTTCCTGGGGTTCACCCCCGATGCCATCGCCGCCATGGCCGATTGGCACTGGCCGGGCAACGTGCGCGAACTGGAGAACCGGGTGAAGCGCGCCGTGATCATGGCCGAGGGCCAGCGCCTCAGCGCCGCCGATCTTGACCTCGTCAACGAGGCCGACGAGACCGCGCTGTCGTTGAAGGCGGCGCGCGAGGCGGCCGATCGCCAGGCCCTGCGCCGGGCGCTGGCGCGCAGCGACGGCAACATGAGCCAGGCGGCCAAGCTGCTCGGCATCAGCCGACCGACGCTGTATGATCTCGTGAAGCAATACGGGCTGGAACCCGGCTGAGTCACAAGCCTGTTGCACTGAAGCGCGCCAGCCTCTAAGCCCGCCCACGGTTCGGAGCGTAGCGCAGCCTGGTAGCGCATCAGACTGGGGGTCTGGAGGTCGCAGGTTCGAATCCTGTCGCTCCGACCATTTTCCCTTGATCCCCCCAAGACAGTCACGCAGCGACCGGGCTGGCTGTCCTACGCGAACCATATGGGTTAATCATGCGCTTTCCCTGACAGGAGAGAAGCATGTCCGTTCTCAATGCCCTGATCGCCCCCATCGCCGGCCTGCTCGACAAGATCATTCCCGATCCCCGCGCTCGCGATGCCGCCAAGCTGGAACTGATGAAGCTGCAGAACAGCCAGGAGCTGGACCTGCTCAACACCCAGTTGTCGGCCATCGTCGCGGAGGCGGGCAGCAGCGACCCCTGGACCAGCCGGGCGCGGCCGAGCTTTCTCTATGTCATGTACGCCCTGCTGCTGTGGTCGATCCCGATGGGCCTGATTGCCGCCGTCCAGCCGCAGTTGGCGCACGACATCGCCACCGGCATGACGCGCTATCTGAATGGCCTGCCGGAGCCGCTCTATGCGCTGTTCGGCACCGGCTATCTGGGCTACACGGCCGCCCGCCAGTGGGGCAAGGCCAAGGGCACCGACAAGTAAGCCTTAGAATTCGCTGCGATACTGCTGGGCCAACCGGGCATAGCCGGCCGCGCCAGCGCGGTTGCGGGCAATCTCCTCGGGGCTCAGCGCCCGCAGGAACCGTGCCGGCCGTCCGGCCCACAGCTCGCCGCTTTTCACCGTTTTGCCGGGCGTTAGCAGCGCGCCGGCGGCCAGCATCGCGTCCCCTTCCACGCAGGCGCCGTCCAGCACCACCGCGCCCATGCCGATGAAGGCGCGACTTTCGATGCGGCAGCCATGGATGATGCAGCCGTGGCCGATCAGCACGTCATCCCCGATGTGCGTGTCGAAGCGTCCGCCCTGGGATCCGCCACTCACGTGCACGATGCTGCCATCCTGAATGTTGGTGCGCGCGCCCACGCTGATCGCACCGACATCGCCGCGCAGCACGCAGTTGAACCAGATCGAGCTGCCGGCACCGATCGTCACCTTGCCGATGATCCGGGCGCCGTCGGCGATGAACACATCATCGGCGATCTGGGGATATACCGTGCCAAATGGGTGAATGCTCATGGTTCAGCCATGTAGACGATGTGGCGCTTGAGTGGGCTGTTGTCCGCGATGCGGGGATGATCGAAGTCAAGGTCCCGGCGGCGCGCCATGCCCAGCCGCTCCATCAGGCCCCAGCTGCGCGCGTTCGCCGGCACCGTGAAGCTGACAATGCGCGCCATGCCGTGGCCAAATCCCCAATCCAGGCAGGCTTGCGCCGCCTCCCGCGCATAGCCCTGGCCCCAGGCGGCGCGTGCCAGCCGCCAGCCGATCTCGATCTCGCCTTCGACGGGGCAGGGGAAGTTCACCCGGTTCAGCCCACAGAAGCCGACGAAGGTGCCATTGTCGCGCCGTTCCATCGCCCAAAAGCCAAAGTCCTGATCTGCCATCATCGTGTTCATGCGATCAGCCAGGGCGTCGCTTTCGGCAGGGCTGAGCAGCGCCGGGAAGTGCGCCATGACCTCGGGATCCCCGCCCATCGCGGCAAATGGGGTGCGGTCAGCATCCTGCCAGCGCCGGATGACCAGGCGCGGCGTTTCGATCACGGAAAGATCGGGGCCTGTTCCAGCCCCATCGTCTCGGGCAGGCCAAACATCAGGTTGAAATTCTGGATGGCCTGGCCCGATGAGCCCTTCACCAGATTGTCGATGGCGGCGATGACGATGGCGCGGCCCGGCACCCGATCGGCAAAGACGCTCACCACCGCATGGTTGGAACCGCGCACCATCCGGGTGGCCGGCGCCACGCCCTCGGGCAGCAGGTGCACGAACGGCTCCTCGGCATAGGCATCGGCCAGCAGTTCACGCAGATAATCCGGCCCGTGCTGGGTTTCGACGATGCAGGTGACAAGCTCGCCGCGGTTCATCGGGATGAGGTGCGGCGTGAAGCTGATCGTCACGTCGCGGCCGGCGCGCAGGCTCAATTCCTGCTCCATCTCCGGCATGTGGCGGTGGCGGCCGATGCCATAGGGATGCACGGCTTCGGCCACCTCGGGGAACAGATTGGCCTCCTTCAGGGACCGCCCGGCACCCGACACGCCCGACAAGGCGTTGACAGTGATCCGCTCGGCCGAAATGGCATGGGCCGCCACCAATGGCAGCAGCGCCAGCAACACGGCGGTGGGGTAGCAGCCGGGGCAGGCGACGATCCGCGCCGCCGGCAGCGCGTCCCGCGCAAACTCGGTAAGGCCATAGACGGCTTCGGACAGCAGCGACGGGGCCGGGTGGGCGCCGCCATACCAGTCGGCATAGGTGGCTGCGTCCTTCAGCCGGAAATCCGCCGAAAGATCGATGATGCGCGTGTCGGTGATGGTGGAGAGCAGTTCGGCCGAGGCGGCATGCGGCAAGCAGCCGAACACGGCATCGATGTCCGAAAGATCAATCGCGTCCGCCTTCACCAGCGTGGGCAACGAAGGGTAGGCCGCGAAGTGTGGCCAGATCTGGGCCATCGTTTGCCCGGCCTTGGCGTTGGCGGCGAGGGCCGTGATCTCGATCCGCGGATGGGTGAGGGCCAGGCGAACCAGGTCCGCCCCGGTATAGCCCGAAGCCCCCAGTACCGCGATGCGAAGCCGGTCTGCCATGGCGCCGCGTTACGGCAGGGGGGCAGCGGTTGCAAGCCGCTGCCCCCCGCCAGAACCGTCTGGCGCCAGTAAGGCCTAACGATTGTCGAGCTGGCTTCTCACCCGGGCGAGGCCGAGGCGGGAGATGCGATAGGGCGCACCGCCCTTCGACACGACATAGCCGCGCCGTTTCAGCCGGCCAAACAGATCGAGGCTGAGGCCGGTCAGGCAGGCGCCGTCGCGGGTGAAGCACATGACTTCGACGATATGCCCCTCTTCCCGGCGATGGTGAATGCTGCCGCCTTGCGCCAGCAGGTGCAAAATGCGCTGTTCCGCGCGCGAGATATCCATTGTCTCTGGCTCTTCTGCAGATGTGCAGGGCGCCCGAACGCAGCCGCCGGCAGGCCGCCGGGGGCTGGCAGGGCGCAGCGAACCAACAGCCGCAGTGCGGCTATCGGTCAGCAGCCAGCAACAATCTCGCGCATACCCACTCCAGAAGGTGCCGGGCTGATATCATGCCGGCTCGGCAAATCAAAGCGGCCTCACGCCCCCAGCAGCCGCGCCGCGAGCGGCGCGTGATAGGTCAGCACGCCGGAACAGCCGGCGCGGCGGAAGGCCATCAGCGCTTCCAGCACGCCCTTGTTGCGATCGAGCACGCCGGCAGCAATGGCGGCTTCCAGCATCGCGTATTCGCCCGACACCTGGTAGGCGAACACCGGCACATCAAAGGCGTCGCGGATGGCGCGGATGATGTCGAGATAGGGCATGCCCGGCTTCACCATCACCGAATCTGCACCCTCGGCGATGTCCAGCGCCACCTCGCGGATCGCCTCGCGGGCATTGGCCGGGTCCATCTGATAGGTCTTCTTGTCGCCCTTCAGCACGCCGCCGGAGCCCACCGCATCGCGATAGGGGCCATAGAAGGCCGAGGCATATTTGGCCGAATAGGCCATGATCTGCGTGTTGTGGAAGCCATCCGCCTCCAGCCCCGCCCGGATCGCCGCCACCCGCCCATCCATCATGTCCGAAGGCGCGATGATGTCACAGCCGGCGCCCGCCTGGTTCAGCGACTGGCCGACCAGCATCTCCACCGTCGCATCGTTCAAAATCTCGCCGTCATGGCCCAGCAGGCCATCGTGGCCGTGGCTGGTGTAGAGATCCAATGCCACGTCGGTGAGTACGCCCACCTCCGGCGCGGCATCCTTGATGGCGCGGATAGCGCGGCAGATGAGATTGTCGGGGTTCAGCGCTTCCTTGGCGTCCTCGCTGCGCCGGTCGGGGCTGGTGTGCGGGAACAGCGCGACGGCCGGGATGCCCAGGCTCGCCGCTTCCTTCGCCGCCTTGGCAAGCCGGTCGACGGACAGGCGCGACACGCCCGGCATGGTGGTGACCGGCGTCTCCACATCATGGCCTTCGGTGGGGAACAGCGGCCAGATCAGATTGGCCGGGGAGAGCGAGGTCTCGCGGTGCAGGTCGCGGCTCCAGGCGGTCATCCGGGTGCGGCGCAGGCGGGTGGCGGGGAAGGCGCTCTGAGTCATGGCGGTGGATTACAGCGCCAACCGCCGCCTGTCACGCGCGCCTTGACGGCCATGCTGCAGCGCCCGTGCTGCCAGCCAGCTAGCCGGCCGATTGCTTCGGCGCCAAGTCTTCGCCTGGTCGGAGAATTAATATTTCATCAATCGCCATTATTGTCCGGAAACCATGATGCATGAATATTTACTGTTGACTGATCATGATTTACTATCTTGAAGAGGCAACCTGAATTGCCATACAAAGCAGCTGGGTCGATTCTTTAAGTTCACTGTCATCAGTTGCGTTGCGAGGGACGAACATGCGGATTGGGGAGTTGTTGCTGGCCGCCGGGCTGGTGAGCGAGGCAGACATTGCCCGCGCCGTCGATCGCCAGCACGAGGAAGGCGGCCGGCTTGGCCCCAATCTCGTCGCCGTGGGCGCCATCAGCGAAGAGGCGCTGGCCAAATTCTGCGACGGCGTGCCGATCGAGCCGGGCACCATTCAGGAAACCGGCCTGCCCGAAACCTTCCTCGTCGATCTGATGCTGAAGCTGATCTTCGTCGGCCCGGCCGAAAGCGTCGCCGATCTGGCCGCGGCGCTCAGGCTTTCGCCGGGCGTCGTCACCGACCTTCTGGAAGCCGCGGTGCGCGGGCAGATGGTCGTGGCGCTGGGCAGCAATGGCGGGGCGCTCGCCATGCGCTATGAACTCACCGAAACCGGCAAGACCCGCGCCCGCGAGGCGATGGCCCGGTCCGCCTACACCGGCCCCGCTCCGGTGCCGCTGGAGGTCTATGCCCACTGGATCGAGCGCCAGAAGGTCACCAACGAGATCGTCAACGTCGAGCGGCTACGCAACGCCTTCGATGATCTGGAGGTTGCCGACGCGCTGGTGGACAAGCTGGGCCCGGCCGTCACGTCGGGCCGTACCCTGCTGATGTATGGCCCGCCCGGCAACGGCAAGACCTCGGTCGCCCAGCGGCTGGACCGGGTGTTCCGCCACGTCATCTACATCCCGCACGCCGTGCTGGTGGAAGGCCAGGTGATGACGGTGTACGATCCCGATCTGCATCGCCCGGTGGCCGGCGGTGCCGCCAGCCGCCCGCGCCTCACCACCTCGCTGTGGCGCGATGAGGCCGATGGCCGCTTCGTGCCCTGCCGCCGCCCGTTCATCGTGGCGGGCGGTGAGCTCACCATGGAAATGCTGGACCTCAAGCACGAGGCCGGCGGCAATTTCTATGTCGCCCCCCTGCACATGAAGGCGGCCGGCGGCTGCTTCCTGATCGACGACTTCGGGCGCCAGATGGTCTCTCCCACGGCGCTCCTCAACCGCTGGATCGTGCCGCTGGAAAACAAGGTGGACTATCTCAAGCTCGCCACCGGCAAGAGCTTCCGGGTGCCGTTCCAGACGGTGGTGATCTTCTCCACCAACCTCTCCCCGGCCGACCTGATGGACGGCGCCTTCCTGCGCCGCATCCCCTACAAGCTGGAAATCGGCGCCCCGTCCGCCGAAGCCTGGCGCCGCATCTTCAAGAGTGTGTGCGCCGCCAACCACGTGCCCGCCGAAGACAGCCAGGTCCGTGAGATCGAACGCCTGATCAGCGACCGTCACGGCCTTGACCTCGCCGCCTACCAGCCGCGCTTCCTGATCGAGCAGATCCTCGCCTCGGCCAATTTCCGCGGCACCCCGCCCAGCCTGTCGCCCGAACTGGTCAACCTCGCGCTCGACAATCTCACCATCGGCCGCGCCGGCCCGAGCGAGGCGGCGACGCTGGCCCGCGTGGCGTAAGGCAGGAAGAGAAACGCGCCTCCGGCGGGCAGGGACTCGTCCCTGCACCCGGTTGCTGGGCATGTTCAAAATCCGATTGCCGCCATTTCAGGATTACTGTGGCAGTGGCATCGTGGTGAAGGCCTGACTGACACACACCAGTGTCGACCCTATGCCTGACGTTGCCAGCCAGTTCCGCAAGAGAAGCGATGATCCAAGGAGTGCTCCCTTGCGCAGCGCTGGAAGCACCCGAAGCCGGTTGGCAGCGACGGTTCGCAGGTCCGTATCTCCGCCACGCGAGGCTGTAACCAAGGATGACCCCAGCGCGGATCGAAACAGAAAGGGCGATGATTTGTTCAGTTGCCGAGACTTGTTGTTGAAAGTCTGCTAGCGTAGGTTGTTTACTCTGCAACGCGAAGGCATAAGCGTTATGAAACCGACTATTGCAATTTGCACAATGGCTCTTATTGCGTGCCTAACGAAAGCAGCTGTCGCGAGACCTGTTTTGCTAAGCGCAGAAGCGCGCGGAACCATCACGTCGGGCGGCTATTATTCAGAGACCCCTTATACTAACCCAGGTACATTGAATCCGTTCTCCGTAAGTCTAGTGGGATTGCCTATTTCCTTCCACCTGACGATTTGGGATGAAGAGAATGAACAACTGATTTCTGGAATAACAGGCGCATGCTTTCCGCGGTCGAATTGTAAGTACAAAGGAGAAGTAAAAGTTGTGATCGATGATGGGATCGCTTTTAACCCAAGCGGCTTTGGATATAGCGCGATTAATGAGAACTTTGTTGCAGTA
This sequence comes from Sandarakinorhabdus rubra, assembly GCF_010994245.1. Classification (GTDB taxonomy): domain Bacteria; phylum Pseudomonadota; class Alphaproteobacteria; order Sphingomonadales; family Sphingomonadaceae; genus Sandarakinorhabdus; species Sandarakinorhabdus rubra. Next base: position 13,788 of record NZ_WMHO01000015.1, on the reverse strand, counting down.
ACTGGCCCCGGTTATATTATTTACAGCTTTGGGGAGGATTTAGTGGGAGGCGCCGTTACGCAGCGGTTTTCAAATGACTATAACTTCTTGATTGCCGCGGAGTCCTCAGCCCGCAATGTCTACTGGTCCCTTAGCAGTGCTCTAATCACGGGAGGGCCAGGGAAGATGGGTGGCGAAGGAAAGTTCGCTTCCGAGTATTTTTCTGACGAGCAATTTAGCTTGGATGTCAGATTTTCACTTCACTCGGGCAGTGTTATCGGTGGATCCCTTGCCGCTGTTCCAGAGCCGTCAAACTGGGTTATGATGATTACAGGATTTGGTCTTGTAGGGGCGAGCCACCGCTTGCGCGGAAGGAAATTGCTCGGAACTGCTTAATGGCGACGTTTTCGGCCGTTGGTGGTTGACCGCGCCAACCCGCCCGAAAGCCCCGCTTGCAGGCCATAAAGCAAAGCTGCGCGGCAGCCGGCGCGCAAGCTTGATAGGGCAGGGGGATGACCGATCTTGCCATCTTCCACGAACATCCCACCTGGTTCGCGCCGCTGTTTGCCGCGCTTGATCGGCGGGGGATTGGCTACAGCCGCATACGTTCAGGCGCGGCCTTTGATCCGGCCGCCGCCGTGCCGCCGGCGCCGCTGGTGCTCAACCGGATCTCCATGTCGGCCTTCCTGCGCGAGGCGGAGCATCCGATCTTCTGGGCCGGCGCGCTGATCAGCCAGTGGGAATTGCGCGGAGCGCGCGTGCTCAACGGGTCGGCGGCACTGGCCATCGACACCTCAAAGGCGAAGCAGTTGGCGCTGCTCACTGCGCTGGGCCTCGCCATTCCGGCCACCCGCGTGGTGCATCGCGCCGCTGATCTGCTGGACGCGGCCGACAGCCTGGGTTTCCCGCTGCTGGTGAAGGGCAATATCGGCGGCGCTGGCGCCGGCATCGCCCGCTATGACAGCCGCGAGGAGCTGCGCGCCGCCATCGCCGATGCCGCCGTGCCAGTGAGCATCGATGGCGTGCTGCTGGTGCAGGAATATGTGCCGGCGCGTGGCGGCACCATCACCCGCATCGAAACGCTGGATCGCAACTATCTCTATGCCATCGATGTGGCCGGTGGCGGCGCCTTCGATCTATGCCCGGCCGATGCCTGCGCCGCCGGCTCCACCATCACCATGACGGCCAGCGAACCGCCGCAGGCGCTGCGCGACGCTGCCGAGGCGATCATGCGGGCCGCCCACATCGATGTCGGCGGGGTGGAGGTGCTGATCGACGATCGCTGCGGCACGCCGCGCTTCTATGACATCAACGCGCTGTCCAACTTCGTGGCGAAGCCGCTCGACGTCCTGGGCTGGGACCCGCACGAACAGCTGGTGGACCGCATCGAGGGCTGGCTTCGCGAGACGACCGGGGCGGCCGGCTGGCGTCCATCACGCCACGCGGCCTGACGCCAGCGATCGCTCAGAACACCTTCAGCGGCTTGCCTGCGGCGCCGGGGGTCAGCACGATCTCGCCAAAGCGCGCGCTGGCCTCGCCCTGCTGGATGATGGTGTTGGCGATGAACCACACCTGCACGATGCGGCCAGGCGCTTCCGGCCCGACATATCGGGCATAGTCGGCGGCGACGTTCCGCCGTTCGCTGAGCCACTTGCCGAGGTCGCGGCTGCCGGACCGGATGACGACATGATATTCGCGGCCCGTCCAGCCGGGCAGCGGGCAATCGAAGCCGAGGCCCTCTTCGAGGGAGGAACTCCACATGTAGGTGAGGTCCTTGCCGTTCTCGAACTTCACCGCAATGCTGAAATAATCATGCTGGGCTGGCACGGTTTCCGGCAGCTTCGAAGGGATCTGGTCGACCTTCCAGCGCCAGCTGAGCTGTGTGGCCGCCGACAGCGGGACATCCACGTCGCGGGTGAGAATGCCGACATTCTTCTTCGTTTGAACCAGCATCTGTCGCCGGGGCCCGCCTTCGCCGGGCTTGCGGGCGACGATGTGATAGATGTCAGCCGGGCCATAGATGGCGAGCTCGGGCAGATAGGCCCATCCTTCGGGCGCCACGGCCAGCCCGGGCGTTGGCGCCGTGGCGACGGCCGGCGGCGCATCCTGCGCGGCGGCGAGCGTCGACATGCCAGCCAGCAGCAGCATGGCACAGCGGGTGATCGGTCTCATCTGATGGTCCCCCCGGATCGGCAATGGCCCACGCAACCTACCGCGCTGATCACCACAATTGTGAAATGATAGGCGGTTTCGCCGGGCTGGCAAGCGGCTCACGCCACGGGGCGCCCGCCCAGCGTTTCCGACAGTCTTGCGGCGATCGCGCTGCGGGCCCGGGCGGAGAGCGCCTTGCGGTCCGGCAGATCGGCCGGGCTGAAAGGGTCCAGGAAGTGCACGCGCGCCTCCCACGTGCCGGGGCGGGCGAGCAGCCGCCAGGCGTTGGCGGCGCCGGTTTCCATGCCCACCCAGGCCAGGGTCCGTCCGGCCTCGTCGCAATCGATCACCACCGGCTGGATGGTGGCGCCGGGTGGTGGCGGGATCAGCATGGCGAACAGCGGCGCCTTGAACGGCAGCAGGCGGCGCCCATCGCTGCAGGTGGCTTCCGGGAACATGGCGATCCGGCTGTGGCGTTTGAACTGTTCGCGCATGGCGGCGATCTGGGCCGGCACGCCCATACGGTCGCTGCGGTTGACGAAGATCGTGTCGTTCAGCCGGCAGATGAAGCCGATGCCGGGCCAGATCGCGATGCCGTCCTGCGCCACGAAAACGGTACCGGTCTGTCCGCCCAATATCAGCGCGTCAGTCCAACTGAGGTGATTGGCGATGTAGAAGACATCGCGGCTGACCGGCTGGCCGATGCTGCGCACCCGGATGCCGCAGGCCCGCGCGCTCCAGGCCAGGAAACGCCGCGCCCAAGGTGAAGGCCGGCCCAGCGCCCGCCACGCCAAGTGCAGCGGCACGCACAGGCCGGCGATGGCCACCAGCCAGGCCGCGCGTGCCACAACCCTGGCGGCGCCAGCCGGATCCTGCGCGCAGGCCCGGGCGAACGCGGCCCACGCAGCGCCCGGCCCGGGGACTGGCGGCGCCACGAAGCCGCTGGCATCGGGCAGCGGCGGCGGCCAATCCTCGGCGGCATCTGGGGGCGCGGCGGCATCCATCGCTCGCCTTCTTGCCGCAAGCTGGCCTGCGCCGCTACACCGGTTGGCATGGCGCAGGTGCTGATGCTTGATTCCGGTGTGGGCGGCCTGTCGGTGCTGGATGATGTGCGCGGCCTGCTGCCGGCGATCGACATCGTCTATGTGGCTGACAACGCAGGCTTTCCCTATGGCACCAAGACCGAGATGGAGGTCGCCACCCGCGTCTGTGCGCTGCTCGGGCGCCTCACCGAGCGTCTGACTCCCGATCTGATCGTGATCGCCTGCAACACCGCGTCCACCATCGCGCTGGCCCATGCCCGCGCCGTGCTGGATGTGCCGCTGGTGGGCACGGTGCCGGCGATCAAGCCGGCAGCCGAACGCTCGAAAGCCCGGGTGATCGGCGTGCTGGGCACCGAGGCCACGGTGCGCCAGCCCTATGTCGACCGGCTGTCGGCCGATCATGCCGGCGATTGCACGGTGTTGCGCCATGGCTCGGCCCGGCTGGTCGAACTGGCCGAAGCGCAGCTGCGCGGGGCCGCCGTGACCGCCGCCGACGTGGCTCCCTGCCTTGCCGGGCTTACCGGCCAGCAGGGTGGTGAGCGGATGGACGTGGTGGCCCTGGCCTGCACGCATTTTCCCCTGCTGGAACAGCAGCTTCGGGAAGCAGCGCCGCAGCTGGATTTCGTCGATGGCGGCCCTGGCATCGCGCGGCGCGTGGCGCATCTGCTGGGCGGCCGGGGGCAGGAGGGCAGCGGCCAGGGGCGTGCCCTGTTCACGCGCGATGATGAACAGGTTGACGCCCTCGCCCCGGCGCTGCACCGCTATGGCCTGACGATCAGCAATCTTGGCAGCCGGTGAGGATCAGATGGCGCTGGACGATGAAGAGCTGAAGGCCCGCATGAACCGCTTCGTGCCGCCAACAGCTGCGATCCTGGGGCAGGAGATCCTGGAGATCGACAGCGAGGCGGGCCGCGTGAAGATGAAGTTCCAGCCCATCGATGCCTGCCGCAACCCGATGGGCAACATCCAGGGCGGCATCGTCGTTGCCATGCTGGATGATGCCGCGGCCTTTGCGGCCATCGTCAAGAGCGGCAAGCGCATCGGCATCCCGACCATCGAGTTGAAGACCAGCTTCTTCGCGCCGGCGAAGGCTGGCGTGCCACTTTATGCCGAAGGCCGCTGCCTCAGGCTGGGCAAGCGCATCGCCTTCATGGAGGCGGACCTGTTCGACGAGGCCGGCACGCTGCTGGCCCGCCTCACCACATCGGCCATCCCCATCGAGATGGATGGCCCCAGCAAATTGGTGGACCGTCAATGACCGTATCCGACGAAGTTCTGGTGGAACGCCGTGGTCACGCGCTGTGGATCACGCTCAACCGCCCCCAGGCGCTGAATGCCCTCAACCATCCGATGGCGGTGACCATCCACCGCGCCATCATCGACGCGCTGGGCGATGCTGCCGTGGCGCACATTGTCATCGACGGCGCCGGAGATCGTGCCTTCTGCGCCGGCGGCGATGTCGCGCTGCTGGGCCGCGAAGGCCGTCAGAACCGCGCCCTGTGGGAGACCTTCTTCCACGACGAGTATCGCATGAACCAGGCCATCGCCCGCTGCGGCAAGCCGTGGGTGGCGTTGATCGACGGCATCACCATGGGGGGTGGCGTCGGCCTGTCCATCCACGGGCCGTATCGCGTGGCAACCGAACGCACGCTGTTCGCCATGCCTGAAACAGGCATCGGCCTGATCCCCGATGTCGGCGGCACCCACGCGCTGGCCGCCCTGCCCGGCGAGATCGGCACCTGGCTGGCGCTGACGGGCGCGCGGCTGAAGGCGGCCGATCTGCGCGCGTGCGGCATCGCCACCCATTATGTGCCGTCCGCTCACATGGCGACCCTGAAAGACCTGCTCGCCACCAGCCACGAGCCGCTGGCGGAGCTGTTGGCCAGTTTCGACGAGGATGCCGGCGAGGCCCCGCTCTCAGCCTATCGCGACGCCATCGATTATCATTTCGGTCACGACACCGTGGAGAATATCGTCGCCAGCCTCGAACGCGGTGATGACTGGGCGCAGGAACAGGCCGCCATCATCCGCCGCATGTCCCCCACCAGCTGCAAATTGAGCCTGGCCGGCCTGCGCGCGGCGCGTGGCGCCACTATCGAAGAGGCGCTGATCACCGAATATCGCATGGTCTGCGAGATCCGGAACGGTCACGACTTCTTCGAGGGCATCCGCGCCCAGCTGATCGACAAGGACCGCAACCCGAAATGGTCCCCGGCCAGCCTCGAAGCGGTGAGCGACGATGATGTCGCCCGCCACTTCGAGGTGCCCGAAACCGGGGACCTCAGCTTCGCCTGAGACGCGGCACGCCGGCTCAGAAGCCGTCCACCGCCTTCGACACGAGCACGTTGACTGAGACGCGGCGGTTCTGGGCGCGGCCTTCCTCGGTGCTGTTGTCGGCGGCCGGATCGGATTCGGCCATGCCGGTGGGGGTGAGCATGCGGAACGGCTTCCAGCGGCAGGCCTGCTGCAGATGGTTCATGACGCGGCTGGCGCGCTTCTCGCTCAATTCCTGGTTGAAGTCCTCGTCGCCGACATTGTCGGTGTAGCCAACCACCAGGATGAGGGCGTTGGGCGTCTTTTCCGCCTCGGCGGCGACCGAGCACAGCTCGGACTTGCCGGCCTCGGTCAGCACCCACTTGCCGGTGTCGAAATAGACATTGGCAGTGCGCTTGATGTTGTACTGGTCGAGATCGGCCAGCCGTCCCTTCAGCGCCTCGGTGGCGGCGGTCTGCTCCTCGAACCCCTGCTCCGTGCCCTGGCGGATCATCGTCGCGGTCTTCAGGTCGGTCTTGCGGAAGGTCACCTCCTCGGCGATCAGGCGCGTGCCCTGCGTGTCATCCAGCCGCCAGGTCTTCACTGACACGGGCAGGCCATTGAGCAGCGAGCTGACCGTGAGGCGGCTGCGGTTGATGCCGAGGAAGCCGCCACCGGCCTTCACCGTGGTGCGGTCATCGATCTCGATCACCGTCTTGGTGCCATCATCGGCGGTCACCTGCATCTTGTCGCCACGCCGCGCCGTGATGATGCCCTTCACCTCCGGGCCTTTCTGCGCGCGGTCGGCGGTCACCACGCGGGTGGGGTCATCGCCCGGCCGTGCGTCCTGTGCGATGGCGGCGCTGGTGGTCAGCGCCAGCATGGCGGTTGCCATGGTAATGGCGGCGCCCTTGCTGATGGTCTTCATGCCCTTCTCCCTCATGCAGGGCGCGGCCGGTTTCTCCGGCGCTCCGCCCGTGATCTGTGCCGCAGCATTACCGCAAAATGGTAAATGTCGCGTGCTATCCTCATGGCGGGAGTCACGGCTTTCTGCTGCATGAACGCCTGCGATGGGCTGCGGGCGTGTGCCGGCGAAACGTGGCCGGGGTGCGGCCAGTCGAGGCCGGTAGAGTGCCGGACCCTTGGTTTGGGCAGACGCTTGGAGCGCGAAACTGCCCCGGGGGAGGGCGCGCGCCGTTGTGCCGGCACTGTGGCCGGCAAGGCGCCATTTACCCTCGTGATCGATAAGCGCACCGCGCCCACCGCCGACACGCAAAGCCATCAAGGTGCGACGCTGAGCCTGGATGGCCGCCAGCCGTCACCGGGCCAACAGCGCCCTGCGATATAAGGTAAGGCCATTGCCGCGCCGCCGCCGGCCCGATAGAGCGGGCGCAGCCGGAGACGCCTGCCCATGTCCAACCCAGCTTCCACTGCCGCTGCCACTGTCGCCCTTGCCTCGGATCACGCCGGCTTTGCCCTCAAGGCGGCGCTGGTGGCCGAGCTGCGCGCCGCCGGCCACGCTATTCTTGATCTCGGCCCGGACAGCGAGGCCAGTGTGGACTATCCTGATTTTGGCCGGGCGCTCGGCGAAGCGATCGCCAGCGGCCGGGCGGGCAGGGGCATTGCCATCTGCGGCAGCGGCATCGGCATCTCGATCGCCGTCAACCGCATTGCCGGTGTGCGTTGCGCTCTGGTCACCAGCGGCCTGATGGCGCGGCTGGCCCGCCAGCACAACGATGCCAATTGCATCGCGCTGGGCAGCCGGATAATCGGCATCGAGACGGCGCGCGACTGCGTGGCCGAATTCCTGGCCACGGAGTTCGAAGGCGGGCGCCATGCCGGCCGGGTCGCCAAGCTGGGCTGAAGGAGCAACGCCATGAGCACCAATCCGAAGACCCTGGCCGAAGATCACAGCGGCATCCGGTCCGTTGGCTTCTTTGACTCGCCGGTGGCCGGCAGCGACCCGGCGGTCGCCGCCGCCATCGCCGCCGAGCTTGACCGCCAGCAGAACCAGATCGAGCTGATTGCGAGCGAGAACATCGTCTCCCGCGCCGTGCTGGAAGCGCAAGGCAGCGTGTTCACCAACAAATATGCCGAAGGCTATCCCGGCAAGCGCTACTATCAGGGCTGCCACCCGTCTGACATCGTCGAACAGCTCGCCATCGACCGTGCCAAGGCGCTGTTCGGCGCCGAATTCGCCAACGTGCAGCCGCATTCGGGGGCGCAGGCCAATGGCGCGGTGATGCTGGCGCTCACCAAGCCCGGTGACACGATTTTGGGCATGAGCCTCGATGCCGGCGGCCACCTCACCCACGGCGCCAAGGCGGCCCAGAGCGGCAAGTGGTTCAACGCCATCCAGTATGGCGTGCGCCGCGAGGATCACCTCATCGATTATGACGAGGTCGAGCGCCTCGCCATGGAGCACCGGCCGACCCTGATCATCGCCGGCGGCTCGGCCTATCCGCGGATCATCGATTTCGCCCGCTTCCGGGCCATCGCCGACAAGGCGGGCGCGCGCCTGCTGGTGGACATGGCGCATTTCGCCGGGCTGGTGGCGGCCGGCGTCCACCCCTCGCCGATCCCGCATGCCGACGTGGTGACCACCACCACCCACAAGACGCTGCGCGGGCCCCGGGGTGGCATGATCCTCAGCCGCGATGCCGAGCTGGGCAAGAAATTGAACAGCGCGGTGTTCCCCGGCCTCCAAGGTGGCCCGCTGATGCACGTGATCGCCGCCAAGGCGGTGGCCTTTGGCGAGGCGCTGCAGCCGGAGTTCAAGGATTATGCCAGGGCGGTGATCGCCAACGCGCAGGCGCTGGCGGCGCGGCTGGTGGAGCGTGGCTGCGCGGTGGTCGCCGGCGGCACCGACACGCACCTGGCCCTGATCGACCTCACGCCCAAGGGCCTCACCGGCAAGGACGCGGATGAAGCGTTGGAGCGTGCCGGCATCACCTGTAACAAGAACGGTGTGCCCTTCGATCCCCTGCCGCCAACCAAGACCAGCGGCATCCGCGTTGGCACGCCGGCCGGCACCACCCGCGGCTTCGGCATCGCCGAGTTCCAGGCCATTGGCGACATGATCGCTGATGTGCTGGACGGACTGGCCGCCAATGGCCCTGAGGCGAATTCCGACGTGGAACGCGCGGTCAACGCCCGGGTGCGCGCCCTGTGCGCCCGCTTCCCGATCTATCCGTAAGGGCCGCCGATGCGCTGTCCCTTCTGCGGCAACGATGACACCCAGGTGAAGGACAGCCGGCCGACGGAAGACGGCTCCTCGATCCGCCGCCGCCGCCAGTGCCCGGCCTGCGGCGGCCGCTTCACCACCTTCGAGCGGGTGCAGCTGCGCGAACTGGTGATCGTGAAGAAGAGCGGCAAGCGCGAACTGTTCGAGCGTGACAAGCTGGCCCGCTCCATCGAGATCGCCTGCCGCAAGCGCCCGGTTGAGCCGGAGCGCATCGAGCGGCTGGTCAACGGCGTGGTGCGTCGGCTGGAATCGCTGGGCGAAAGCGAGATCGAGGCCGGGGTGGTCGGCGAAATGGTGATGGAGGCGCTGCAGGCGCTCGACCCGGTGGCCTATATCCGCTTTGCCAGCGTTTACAGGGATTTCCGAGAGGCGAAGGATTTTGAGACATTCGTGGGCGGGCTGACGGAAGCGGTGAACGGCCACACGCCCAAGCCCGAATGACCACGCTGCCACCCAATCCGCCGGCCATCATCCTGGTGCGCCCGCAGCTGGGCATGAACATCGGCGCGGTGGCGCGCGCCATGCTCAACTTCGGCCTCACCGACTTGCGCCTCGTGCAGCCGCGCGATGGCTGGCCCAATCCGGAGGCTGGCCCCTCGGCCGCCGGGGCGGACAGCGTGATCGAACAGGCGCGCGTGTTCGACAGTCTGGCCGACGCCATCGCCGATTGCAGCCTGACGCTGGGCACCGCGATGACGACGCGGGACATGATCCGCCGCGTGGTGTCGCCGGCCGGCGCGGTGGCCGAGATGCAGGCGCTGCCCAGTCGCAGCGCGATCGTCTTCGGCCCCGAACGAACCGGGCTGACGCGCGAGGATCTGCTTCACTGCCACGCCCTGTGCACTATCCCCAGCAACCCCGATTTCGGCAGCCTCAACCTCGCGCAGGCGGTGGCGGTGCTGGGCTATGCCTGGGTGATCGGGCATGAGGCGCCGCCGCCGTCCGCGATGGTCAATCACGACGGCCCGGCCAGCCAGGCCGAACTCGCCGGCCTGATCGCAGCGTTCGACGCCCGCTTGGCTGAGAACGGCTTCTACAATCCGGCCCCTGGCCTGGAAGACAGCGCACGGCGAATGCTGACGAACATCTTCACCCGGCCAGCCTTCACACAGGCCGAAGTGCAGTTCCTGCGCGGCGTGGTGCGCAGCCTGGCGGAGCCGCGCAAGCCGCAATGAAAAGGGCCGCCGGTTGCCCGACGGCCCTCCAATTCATGCCTGCGATGGCGCCTCAGGCGACGGCCGGGAACTCGTTGGGTTCCGGGTCGCGCAGGGCATAGCCCCGGCCCCACACGGTTTCGATGCAGGCCGAAGCGGGCGCGCCGGCCTGGTGCAGCTTCTTGCGCAGCTTGCACACGAACACGTCGATGATCTTCAGTTCCGGCTCGTCACGGCCACCATAGAGGTGGGTGAGGAACATTTCCTTGGTCAGCGTCATGCCCTTGCGGAGCGAGAGCATTTCCAGGATCGCATATTCCTTGCCGGTCAGCGCCACGCGCTTGCCATCCACCATCACGCTGCGCGCGGCGAGATCGACCGCCACCGGGCCGGTGACGATCACCGACTGGCCGTGGCCCTGGCTGCGGCGGACCAGCGCGTGCACGCGGGCCATCAGTTCCTCGCGGTCGAACGGCTTGGTGACATAATCATCCGCGCCCGCCCCGAAACCGTGCACCTTGGTCGTGGTTTCGGCATCGCCCGACAGGATCAGGACCGGCGTGTTGATCCGCAGCTGGCGCAACTGCTTCAGGATGTCGTGCCCGCTCATGTCGGGCAGCGTCAGATCGAGCAGGATGACATCGAACTCATAGGTGCGCGCATATTCCAGCGCGAGTTCGCCGGTGCCCGCCGTTTCATGCTCGATGCTGCCTTCGTCGAGCATGCGCTCAACGCTGCGGGCCATCGCACGATCGTCTTCAATCAGTAGGACGCGCATGCACGTGTCTCCGAACCTTGATTCCCCCGCCGGACAGGTCGCTCCCGGCATTAACCCTGTCTCTTTGTAACCATTATTGATGGCTTTCGTAAATACCCTTTGAGGAAATTCTCACAAAGCCTTCTAAAGTCTCACGTTTCGTCCGATCTGGAGGGAGGTTCCTCCAGCATCGGGCGGTAGATCTGTACCCGAGTTACGCGCAAGCCGGGGGTTCCGATGCGGTCCACTGCGCGTTGCCAGAGCCGCAGTTCCTCGACAGAAAGCCGCCATCGCCGACAGGCCTCTTTCAGCTCGATCCGCCCGTCGCGGATCGCCGCCAGCACCGCCGCCTTGCGGCTCGGCACCCAGCGCACCGTGTCGTCGGGCGGCAGCCCGTCGCTGTCCGTCGCCTCACGCGGCACGGGCGGCGGCGGGGACATGAAACTCATCGAACGCCTCCTCGAACACAGACTGGTCATCCGATTCACGGCTGCGGCGCTACATGCTTAATGGCCAGTGCCAGATGGCCAATGCTTGACGTGCCGCGCCGCCATCCCCATTGCCGCCGACATGACGCGTGGCCTGCCCGAACTTCCTGCCGCTGCGGCCGCCGTTCTGGCGCCGCTGGCTGGCCTGCGCGTGGCGGTGGCCATGTCGGGCGGGGTGGACAGTTCGGTGGTCGCCGCGCTGGCCCATGCCGCTGGCTGCGAGGCGGTGGGCATCACGCTGCAACTCTATGACCAGGGCGCCGCCGCACGCCGGCCGGGCGCCTGCTGCGCCGGGGCCGATATCCGTGATGCCCGCGCCGTGGCCGACCGGCTGGGCATCGCGCACTTCGTCATCGACATGGAAAGCCGCTTCCGCACGGCCGTGATCGACAATTTCGTCGATGCCTATGCCCAGGGCCGCACGCCGGTGCCGTGCGTGGAGTGCAACCGCACCGTCAAGTTCACCGATCTCATCGCCCTGGCCCGCGACCTCGGCGCCGAAGCGCTGCTCACCGGCCATTATGTGCAGCGCCTGGACGGTGCCGATGGCCCGGAACTTCATCGCGGCGCCGACCCGGCCAAGGACCAGAGCTATTTCCTGTGGACCACCACGCCGGAACAACTGGCGTATCTGCGCTTCCCGCTCGGCGGTCTCGCCAAGGCCGAAACGCGCGCGCTGGCCGAAGGCTTTGGCCTCGTGGTGGCGGCCAAGCCCGACAGTCAGGACATCTGCTTCGTGCCCGGCGGGGACTATGCCGCCGTGGTGGAGCGCATCCGCCCCGATTTGGCCCGGCCGGGCGACATCGTCGATGCCGCCGGGCGGGTGCTCGGCCGTCACCAGGGCATCCACCGCTTCACCGTGGGCCAGCGCCGCGGGCTGGAGCTGGGCGGCCAGGCCGAGCCGCTCTATGTCGTCGGCATCGATGCCACGGCCGGCCGGGTGATCGCCGGGCCACGCCGGGCGCTGGCCGTGGCCGGCGTCCGGCTGGAAGGGCTGAACCGGCTTGGGCCCACTGCGGACACGCTGATGGTCAAGGTGCGCTCCATGGCGCCGCTGGCGGGGGCCCGGCTCGAGGGCGACATGCTGTGGTTTGCCGAGCCGCAATATGGCGTGGCGCCGGGGCAGGCGGCCGTCGCATATCTGGGGGACCGACTGGTTGCCGGCGCCACCATGGCGGCCACCGTCGCGGCCGCGCCAGCCCTGCTGTCAGCAACCTGACACTGTCAGTTTTTTGACACATGGCGCCGGCGGGCTGACACCGGCGCTGTCAGTTTCTTGACGCACAAGTCTTTGTTAACCCTGACAGTCGGTCAGGGTTGTTCAGCTTGGCCACGTGGCACGCCGCTTGCTGATGAGCGGGCATGAGCACACCCGTTCCCGCCCTGCCGCCGCCTGCCTTCCTGCCCGGTCTCGCCGGCCTCGACCTGTCGGGGATCGAGGTCTGCATCGGGGATCAACGGTTGCCGGGGCCGGCGCTTGAATCGCGCTGCCCTGAACCCCGGCGTCTTGTCCTTGTTGATGCCGCCCACGGCCAGGCCAGCCTCTGCGGTGACGCGCTCACCATCGCGGTCGCCCCCGGCAATGAAGACTGGGCGCTGGCGCTGGCGGCGGCCTTTGCCGCCCGCAACGCCCCCGTGGCCGCCGATCCGGCGTCCGCTGCGCTGCTGGCGCTGGCCCGCCGGGTCGGTGCGACGCCCACGCCGGTGCTGATCGAAGGCGCCACCGGCACCGGCAAGGAAGGCCTTGCCCGGCTGGTGCACGATGCTTCGCCGCGCCGCAGTGGCCCGTTCGTGGCGGTCAACTGCGCGGCGCTGCCTGAAGCGATGGTGGAAGCAACGCTGTTCGGGCATGAGCGCGGCGCCTTCACCGGCGCCCATGCCGCCGCCCCCGGCCTGTTCCGCAGTGCCAATGGCGGGACCCTGTTTCTCGACGAGGTGGCCGAACTGCCGGCGGCGGCGCAGGCCAAGCTTCTGCGCGTGCTGCAGGAGCGCGAGGTGCTGGCGGTGGGCGCCACGCGCCCGGTGCCCATCGACGTGCGACTGGTGGCGGCCGGCAACCGCGATCTTGCCGCCGAAGTGGCGGCCGGCCGCTTCCGCGCCGATCTTTACTGGCGTCTCGCGGTGTTTCCGCTGAGGACGCTGCCGCTGGCCGAGCGTCCGGCTGACATATTGGCGATCGCTGCCCACTGGCTGCTGCGCCGCGCCGAAGCCGGCGGCCTGGTGCCTTGGCTGCTGCCCTGCGCCCGCGCCGCGCTGCTCGCCCATGATTGGCCGGGCAATGTGCGCGAACTGGGCAATGTGCTCGATCGCGCGCTGGTGCTGGCCGACAGCCCGGCGATCAGCGCCCGGCAGTTGATGATTGATCCGGCGCCGGGCCGAGCCACTCCGCTCCGCTCGGCGGTGGAGCAGGCCCTGCCGGGCCAGGTGCGTGCCGCCGAGGCCGAGGTGATCGCGCGCGCCCTGGCCGCCAGCCCCAACCGCCGCGCCGCGGCCCGCCGGCTGGGCATTTCCGAGCGCACGCTTCGCTACAAGCTGGCGCGCAGCCGGTCTGCCAATGACATCATGGGGCATGATGCGATGAGCGCCAGCGGGGCCATGGTGCAGTGATGCTGGCGCCGCTCGATACCGCCTCGATCCTGGCGCTGCGCCAGCAGATCCTCGATCGCAACCAGGCGCTGCAGGGCCGGGTGGCGGCGCCGGCGCTGCCGGCGGCCAGCGG
>NZ_WMHO01000149.1 GCF_010994245.1 Sandarakinorhabdus rubra | reverse complement strand
GCGGGGCGGCGTTTCGCTTCTGGCAACGGCAACCGTGTCTGCCGGCGGGTCGAAGGCGCCGCTGCCGTAAAGGCCAAGCCCGCCCAGCACCAGCACCAGCAGCGCCAGCGCGCCCCAGGCCAGCCCGCGGGACGGCAGCCTTGCCTCGTCCACCGGTTCCAGGCTGGACGCCACCGGCACATGCGGGGCCAGCCGGTTTTCGGCGCGGAAACGGGCGCCCACCGCTTCCGGTTCCAGCCCGACGGCGCGGGCATAAGCCTTCACGAAGCCCAGCGCATAGGGCAGCGCCGGCAGCGCACTGTGATCATCGGCCTCGATCGCCATCAGGTGCCGCAATGGCACCCGCGTTTCGCGCGCGAGATCGGCCAGCTCGCGACCCCGCTCCGCCCGCGCCTCAGCCAGCAGCGCGCCGACGCTCAGCGACGCGCCGGCTGACGCGCCAGCTGACGCCGTGTCGGGCAGGCCAAGCTGTTCTTCGACCATCGGGCAACCTTTTCCCCTGCAGCGGGGATTACGTTCTCAGAGACTTGGCCCAGCTTGGCAGGCGAAGTCAATGAGGTGAGGGGGCGGGTGTAACGGGCGCGGCTTGCCGGCGGGGGGGTAGAAAGGCTATGGGCGCTGGCGTTCGGCAGCCCGCGCAGGGTCGCCTCGCGCCCTCGCTCTGCCCCGTCTCCCACCTCCGCTGCCCTGAAAGCCCCCAGATGTCCACCCGCAACATCGCGATTATCGCGCACGTCGACCATGGCAAGACGACGCTTGTCGACCAGCTGTTCCGCCAATCCGGCACCTTCCGCGACAACCAGCGCGTGGCGGAAAGGGCGATGGATTCCAACGATCTGGAAAAGGAGCGCGGGATCACCATCCTGGCCAAGTGCACCAGCATCGAATGGACCGACAAGGCCGGCACCGCGCACCGCATCAACATCGTGGACACGCCCGGCCACGCCGATTTCGGCGGCGAGGTGGAGCGCATCCTGTCGATGGTCGATGGCGTCATCCTGCTGGTCGACGCCGCCGAAGGGCCGATGCCGCAAACCAAGTTCGTGTGTGGCAAGGCGCTGGCCCTGGGGCTGCGGCCGATTGTCGTGGTCAACAAGATCGACCGGCCCGATGCCCGCGCCACCGAAGTGCTGGACGAGGTGTTCGAGCTGTTCCTGACGCTGGACGCGAACGACGACCAGCTCGATTTTCCGACCCTCTATGCCTCGGGCCGCGGCGGCTATGCCGGGCCAGACGACAGCGTGCGCTCCGGCGATCTGACGCCGCTGTTCGAAACCATCGTTGGCCATGTGCCGCCGCCCAGCGGTGACCCGGATGCGCCGTTCCGCATGCTGGTCTCCCTGCTGGACCGGGACAATTTCCTGGGCCGCATCCTCACCGGGCGCGTGATGTCGGGCACGCTGAAGGTGAACAGCGCGATCCACGCCCTCAACCCGGACAGCACGGTGGCCGAAGTGGGCCGCGCCTCCAAGATCTTCGCCTTCCGGGGCCTGGAGCGGGTGCCGGTGGACGAGGCCAAGGCGGGCGACATCATCGCGCTGGCCGGCATGACCAAGGCCACCGTGGCCGACACCATTGCCGACCAGAGCGTCAATGAGGCGCTGGCGGCGCAGCCCATCGATCCGCCGACCCTGTCGATGACCTTCAGCGTCAACGACAGCCCCTATGCCGGCAAGGACGGTTCCAAGGTGACCAGCCGCATGATCGCCGATCGTCTGGCCCGCGAGGCGGAGGGCAATGTCGCCATCCGCATCACCGAACTGCCGTCGAAGGATGCCTTTGAAGTCGCCGGGCGCGGCGAGCTCCAGCTGGGCGTGCTGATCGAGACGATGCGCCGCGAGGGCTTCGAGCTGTCGATCAGCCGGCCGCGCGTGATCTTCGGCACCGACGAGAAGGGCAACCGCACCGAACCGTATGAAACCGTCGTCATCGATGTGGACGAGCAGTTCTCCGGCACGGTTGTCGAGAAGATGGCCCAGCGCAAGGCCGAGATGACCGACATGCGCCCCTCGGGCGGCGGCAAGACCCGCCTCACCTTCTCGGCACCGTCGCGCGGGCTGATCGGCTATCACGGCGAATTCCTGTCGGACACGCGCGGCACCGGCATCATGAACCGGCTGTTCGAGAAGTATGGCCCCTACAAGGGACCGATCTCAGGCCGCCTGAACGGCGTGCTGATCTCCACCGACAATGGCGAGGCGGTTGCCTATGCGCTGGGCTATCTGCAGCCGCGCGGCACGCTGATGATCGCGCCGGGCGAGGCGGTCTATCAGGGCATGATCATTGGGGAAAACGCCCGCGAGGAGGACCTGGAGGTCAACCCGCTGAAGTCCAAGCAGCTCACCAACTTCCGCGCCAGCGGCAAGGACGATGCCATCCAGCTCAGCCCGCCCAAGAAGCTGACGCTGGAACAGGCGATCGCCTACATCGACGAGGACGAACTGGTGGAGGTGACGCCCAACCACATCCGCCTGCGCAAGATCCACCTCGACCCGCACGAGCGCAAGCGCGCCAGCCGCGCCCGCGCTGCCGGTTGATCCGCACAGCCTGACAACGGGCTGCGACAAAGCAGGGACTTAACCCGGAGCGCGCAAGCGCCTAACCGGCACTCGCGCATCCGCGCTCTTGCAACCGGCCGCAGCGGGCCAGGCTGACGCCCCACAAGCGCAGTCCTCGAGCTGGAGTTTCCTGCCATGACCGACCGCCCCCCGTCTGCCATCGACGATGATGATGGCCCGCTGGAGTCGCTGAGCACCCCGGCCTTCGACACCATCCCGCAGGCAGAGGCCGAGGAAGCGGTGCGCACCCTCATCCGCTGGACCGGCGATGATCCGTCTCGCGAGGGGCTGCTCGACACGCCCAAGCGCGTGGCCAAGGCCTGGCGCGAATATACCCGCGGCTATGCCGAGGATCCGGGCGTCCACCTCTATCGCACCTTCGCCGAAGTGGGCGGCTATGACGAGATCGTGATCCTGCGCGACATCCCGTTCCAGTCGCACTGTGAGCACCACATGGCCCCGATCATCGGCAAGGGCCACATCGCCTATCTGCCGAAGAACCGCGTGGTCGGCATTTCCAAACTGGCGCGCGTGCTGCACGGCTATGCAAGGCGGCTGCAGGTGCAGGAACGGCTGACCGCAGAAGTGGCGGACTGCATCCAGCAGCATCTCGAGCCGCTGGGCGTCGCCGTGGTGATCGAGGCGACCCATGCCTGCATGTCGGCGCGCGGCGTGATGACACCGGGCGTGGTGATGACCACCAGCCGCATGCTCGGCGTGTTCCGCGACGATCACAGCAGCCGCACCGAAGTGCTGCGCCTGATGGGCAAGGGGTGACCTGACCCCCCGACAGGTTTGCCGGAATCGCCCGAAATCTGTATGGCGGGCGGCTTTTGGCAATGGGACAACAGGCAATGGCGGGCAGCAGCCCCCACACGGATGACGCCGCCACGGGTGGCCTGAGGGCGCTGCTCACGCTGGCAGCGCCGGTCGTCGCGTCGCGCCTGGGCATCATGGCGATGGGGCTGGTGGACACCATCGTGGTGGGCCAGCACAGCGCCGCCGAACTGGGTTACCATGCGCTGGCCTGGGCGGTCACGGGCGTGGTGCTGACCACCGCGCTCGGCCTGCTCTCCGGCGTGCAGGTGATGACCAGCCAGGCCATCGGCGAAGGCCGCGCCGCCGATACCGGCGCCATCCTGCGCCGCGGCCTGGCCTATGCGGCGTGGATCGCGCTGGCCAGCACGCTGTTCCTCGCCGTCACCGGCAAGCCCATGCTGATCGCCTTCGAGCTGGCGCCGGGGCTGGCCGAAGGCGCCGCACCGGTGCTGCTGGTGCAGGCCATCTCGCTGATCCCGATCATCATTGCCGATGCCGGCCTGTTCTGGCTCGAAGCCCATGGCCGCGCCATACCGGGCATGATCGCCATGTGGACGGCCAATATCGTCAACCTGGTCTTCAACCTGTGGCTGGTGCCGGGCGGCAACATCCTTGGCGTTTCGGGCGCTGTGGCCAGCGGCTGGGCGACCTTTTCCAGCCGGCTGTTCCTGATGCTGGTGCTGGCCATCATCATCCTGCGCTGGCGCCGGGCGCGCGAACTCGGCGTGCTGGCCCCGGCCCCGCGGGATCCGGAGGCAGCGCGGCAGATGCGGCGCGTGGGCTATGGCGCGGCCGCCAGCTATTTCATCGAAAGCCTGGCCTTTTCGGCGATGGCGGTGTTCGCCGGCTGGATCAGCGCCACCGCCGTGGCGGTGTGGGCGGTGGTGATCAACGTCGCGGCGCTGGTGTTCATGGTGCCGCTGGGCCTGGCCGTTGCCACCTCGGTGCTGGTTGGCCGGGCCTATGGTGCCCGTGACCGTGCTGCCATGCTGGGCGCCGCTGGCCAGGGCTTTGGCGTCACCACGGTGGTGCTGCTGCTGGTGTCGCTGGGCGTCTGGCTGTTCCCGGATGCGATCGCGTCGGCCTATTCGCGCGAAGCCGCGGTTCTGGCCGGCATCGCCAGCGCCATGGTGCTGTCGAGCCTGTTCTTCGCTGCCGACGGCCTGCAGGTGGTGGCGGCCCAATCGCTGCGCGCCCGGTCCGACATCACGGCGCCGGCGATGATCCACGTCATTTCCTATGTCGTGGTGATGATGCCGCTGGCCTGGTGGCTGGGCGTCAGGTCGGGCGGCGGGGTGGATGGCCTCATCTGGGCGATCGTCATCGCCTCCACCCTGTCGGCGCTGCTGCTGTGGGGGCGGTTCTTCTGGCTCGGCCGCCGGCCGCTCACGCAGGTTGAGGTGCCCGCTGCTGTTCCAGCCGCTTCTGGCCCCGCCTGATCTCGGCAGCGAGATCGGCCACATAAGGCTCGAAGTTCACCTGCATGGTGTGGCGGCGGCTGGCATAATAATGGCCCTGGTAGCGCCGTTCCTCCGCCACGATCACCCGGCGCATCTCGTCTGGCGAGGGCAGGGCATAGCGGCCCTGCAGCCAGGCGACGAGCAGCTTTGACTGCTGTTCGGCGAGGTTGACCAGAGTTGGCAGCGTCTGCGCCAGGCCCATGAACCACAGGCCGTGCAGCGCCGGATCGGCCTGCACCATGCGCTTGTAGAGCGGGATGTGATTGTCGGTCACCCGCGCGTCGTCGGGATCGAGGAACGGAAAATCGATGTTGTAGCCGGTGGCGGTGATGATCGCGTCCACCTCCTCGCGGGTGCCGTCGCTGAAGATCACGCCATCGCCATCAAGGCGCGCGATGGCCGGCTTGATGGCGATGTCGCCGCTGCCCAGCCGGGTGAGGAACTCGCCGCTCACCGTGGGGTGGGCGTCCAGCGGCTCGTGATCGGGCGTGGGCAGGCCATAATCCTCCATGTTGCCCACCAGGCTCTTGATCTTGCGGCGGCCGATCCAGCGCGCCAGGCCCAGCGGCAGCCACGGCGGCGCCGCCTGCTTGTCGGCCGGAACCCCGTTGAAATATTTGGGCAGCACCCACACCCCGCGGCGGGTCGACACCAGGCATCTGGCCGTGATGCTGCGCTGGCCGAGTTCGGAGGCGATATCGACCGCGCTGTTGCCGAGCCCCACCACCATGACCCGCTTGCCGATCAGGTTCAGCGGCTCGAACGGCGTGCGATAATCATGGGCGTGGATGATGTCGCCATCGAACTGGCCGTCCCAGACCGGGCGATTGGGGCTCCAGTGATGGCCGTTGGCCACCACCACGGCGGCATAGGCCCTGGTGCCCTTGCGCGTTGTCACGTCCCAACCACCGTCGTCGCGCCGCGCCACCTTGGTCACCGGCGTTTCGAACTGCACCAGATCGCGCAGGCCGAAATGATCGACATAGTCGTTGAAATATTGTGCGATCAGGCTGTGGTGCGGAAAGTCCGGCCAGTCCGGCGGCACCGGATACTCCTCGAACTGCAGGCGCCACTTCGAGGTGTCGATGTGCAGCGACTGGTAGGCGCTGCTCATGCCATTGGGGTTGTTGTAGGCCCAGTTGCCGCCGATCCGGTCAGACGCCTCGAACCAGTCGAAGGCGATGCCGGCATCCTTCAGCCGCTTGGCAGTGGTGAAGCCGGAGCAGCCGGCGCCGATCAGGGCAACGGGTTCTCGTGTCATGGACGCACTGTCGGCCATCCCGGCCGGAAGCACCACCTGTCGGAATCAGTCGGCCCGCTCAGTTGGCAGGCCTTACCCGGAACAGCCACACACCGGCCAGCAGCAGCGCCGGGACGGCCAGGGCCGCCAGGCTCCACAGGCTGCCGGCAAGGATCAGGCGGGTGGCGGCCGCCACCGCGCCCAGCACGATGAATTCACCCACCGCCATCAAGAGGGAGGAACGATAGCGATGCCGGAAGGCGCTGCGCCGGGCCGGTTCCCGGGTCCAGAGCTGCATCGCCGACGTGGCCAGCGCCGCCACCACCGCCATGGGCAGCATCAAAAGGGCAGCCGCTGGGGCGCGCACGGCCACCACCAGCGCCAGCGCCACCACCAGAACGGCGGGCGGGGTCAGCACGGCGGCCAGCTTGGCCCGCATCGCGGCGGCACGGGCAACCGGCGCGGTGGCGATCAGTTCAGGCGCGTCTTCGGCGCACAGGATCAGCCAGGCCAGCGACGAGGCCAGGGCGCCCCCCAGGAACACCCCGGCGCTGGCCATGCGTTCCGGGGTGATCTGGCCATCGGCAAAGATCAGCGCCACCACCGGCACCATGAACACCATCTGCTGACCGATCTGGGTGATGAGTTCCGGATCGCGCCGCAACAGGGTGAGTTCCTTGTTGTACAGCACGGCGCCGGGGCTGCCCCCAAAGCGCGCCGCAGGCATGCGCCGGACGGCGGCGGCCGGGGCCGG
>NZ_WMHO01000148.1 GCF_010994245.1 Sandarakinorhabdus rubra | reverse complement strand
CTGGTCGCCGCAGCGGTGCGCCAGGCGGTGGGGCTTTACTGATCGGCCAGCGCCGCCAGCCGCGCGGCCAGCGCTGCGCGGCGCGCGGCCAGCGCCGGATCTGCCAGATCATCCGGGGTCAGCGCTTCCAGCCGGAAGGCCGCGCCAGCCAGCGGCGCCAGCACGGCGGCCAGTGCTGCATCAGCAAGGTCCAGGCGGGAAGCTGCGGCCGATTCCACCGCGGCACCGGCAGCGGCCAGGCGGGCTGCATCGCGCGCCTGCCTGGCCGGGCCGGCGGCCGTTTCGGCGCTGGCGATGATCGCCTCGATCGCGGTCAGTTCGGCCTCGGCCGCTGCCGGCGTCAACGGCGGGGTGGGCGGCGGCATGTCGGGCGCCGCAGCGGCAAGGGGCGCGGCCCCAGTCTGCGCCATTGGCGGCGCGCAGGGCGCCTCGGCACAGCGGCCACCGCCGGCATTGCGCGGCACCATCGGCGAAATCTCGCCGGGCCGCGGTGCGAGGCTGGGCCACGTGCCACCACGCCCACCGCACGCCGCCAGCGCCGGGGCAATTAGGACAAGGCACAGCAGCGCGCGCATCATTGCCTCGCCTAGAGCGGCAAGGAAGTGGTTGCAATGGCCCCGATGCGAAGCTATCAGGCCGGCCTTCAAGGTGCGCGCCCGTAGCTCAGCTGGATAGAGCATCAGACTACGAATCTGAGGGTCGGACGTTCGAATCGTTCCGGGCGCGCCAACTTCCCATTTCCAACGACCACTGTGCCCAGCGGCCGGACCTCTTGCTCGAACAAGGTTCGACAGGGCGCGCCGTTACCGGCCGCGTGCCAGCAGATAATCCACGATGCGCGTCGCGGCCGCCTCGGCGGACTCTTCTGTCGTGATGATGTGGATTTCAGGGTTCAGCGGCGGCTCGTAGGGGCTGTCGATGCCGGTGAAGTTGCGGATCGCGCCGGCGCGCGCCCGTGCATAGAGGCCCTTGGGATCGCGGCGTTCGGCCTCGGCCAGCGGCGTGTCGATGAACACCTCGATGAAGTCGCCGGGCGGCAGCAGCGCCCGCACCATCGCCCGGTCGGCCGCAAACGGGCTGATCAGCGCGGCGATCACGATCAGCCCGGCGTCCGCCATCAGTTTGGCCACCTCGCCCACCCTGCGGATATTCTCGATGCGGTCAGCCTCGGTGAAGCCCAGATCGCGGTTCAGCCCGTGACGGATGTTGTCGCCATCCAGCAGGTAACTGTGCTGGCCCAACGCCAGCAGCTTCTTTTCCACCAGGTTGGCGATGGTCGATTTGCCCGATCCCGACACCCCGGTGAACCACAGCACGGCGGGGCGCTGCTGCTTGAGCGAAGCGCGGGCCTCGCGCGTCACCTCCAGCGCCTGCCAGGCAATGTTGCGGGCGCGGCGCAGCGCGAAATGGATCATCCCGGCCGCCACCGTGCGCCGGCTGAGCTTGTCGATCAGCACGAAGCCACCCAGCGTGCGGCTCTGCGCATAGGGCTCGAAGACCAGCGGGCGGTCGGTTGCCAGTTCGGCCACGCCGATGTCGTTCAAGGCCAACGTGCGCGCCGCCAGTTTCTCACCGGTGTTGACGTTCAGCACATGCTTGGGCGGGCGCAGCGTGGCGGTCACCGTCTGAGTCGCCAGCTTCAGCCAATAGCCGCGGCCTACCTTCAGCGCCGCCTCGTCCATCCAGACGATCGTGGCCTCGAACTGGTCGGCAATCTCCGGCGCGGCATCGGTGCTGGCCACCACGTCGCCGCGCGAACAGTCCAGCGTGTCGGCCAGCGTGACGGTCACTGCCTCGCCGGCCCGGGCCGACGGCCGGTCGCCAGCCGATCCAAGGATGCGGGCGATACGGCTGGTCTTGCCCGAGGGCAGCAGGCGCACCGCGTCGCCGGGCCGCACAGTGCCGGCCACGATGCTGCCCATGAGCGCACGCGTGCCATCGGGCAGCCGCTGCACGGCCTGCACCGGCAGCCGCAACGAAGGCCCGAGCTCGCTGCCGCGCGGCTCGGCGGTTTCCAGCAGGGCGAGCAGGCTGGGGCCCTCAAACCAGGGCATCAGCGGCGACGGCTCCGTGACATTGGCGCCGCTGAGGCCCGACACTGGCACGGCGCTGACATCATCGATGTCGAGGCTGGCAGCGAGATCGGCAAAGGCCGCGGCGATGGCACGGAACGGCGCTTCGGCGTGGCCCACGAGGTCCATCTTGTTGACGGCCAGGATCATGGTGCGGATGCCGAGCAGCCGGCACAGCGTGGCATGGCGGCGCGTCTGTTCCTTCAGGCCGACGCTGGCATCGACCAGCAGCACGGCCAGATCGGCGGTGGAAGCGCCGGTGACCATGTTGCGCGTATATTGTTCGTGGCCCGGGCAATCCGCGACGATGAAGCTGCGCGAGGCCGTGCCGAAGAAGCGCCAGGCGACATCGATGGTGATGCCCTGCTCGCGCTCGGCGGCCAGCCCGTCGACCAGCAGCGACAGGTCGGGCGCGCTGCCGGTGCGCGCTGCCTCGGCCTTCAGCAGGGCGAGCTGGTCTGCGGCGACACTGCCGCTGTCGTGCAGCAGCCGGCCGATGAGGGTGGACTTGCCATCATCGACACTGCCGCAGGTGATGAAACGCAGGAGCGAGCGCTGCATCAGAAATAGCCCGCCCGCTTCTTGGCTTCCATGCTGGCCGCGGCGCCATCGTCGATGAGGCGTCCGGCCCGCTCCGACGTGGTGGCCGCGGCCATTTCGGCGATGATCGCCTCGATGTCGGCCGCTTCGCTGGGAAACGCACCGGTGAGCGGCCAGCAGCCCAGCGTGCGGAAACGCACCATGCGCAGGCGGGGCGCCTCGCCGGGAGGCATCCGGTCATCATCCACCACGATCAGCCGGCCGCCGCGTTCCACGGTGGGGCGCAGGGCGGCCTTGTAGAGCGGCACGATCGAAATCCCCTCGCGGGCGATGTAGTGCCACACGTCCAATTCCGTCCAGTTGGAGAGCGGGAAGACGCGGCAACTCTCGCCGGGGCCGCATTTGAGATTGTAGAGGTTCCACAGTTCCGGGCGCTGGTCCTTCGGGTCCCAGTGCTGGCTGGCCGACCGCAGCGAGACCATGCGCTCCTTGGCGCGGGCGCGCTCCTCGTCGCGGCGGCCACCGCCGAACGCCGCGTCAAAGCCATGTTCGGCCAGCGCCGCCTTCAGGGGATTGGTGAGCAGCGTTTCGGCATAGACATCGGAGCTGGCGGTGAACGGCGTGATCGCCGCCCGCTCCTCAGGGGGGGCGCTGGCGATGATGAGGTCGAGGCCATGGGCGGCCACGGTGGCATCACGGTGGGCGATGAGATCGGCAAAATCCCAGCCGGAGGCGACATGCAGGAAGGGAAACGGCGGCGGCGCCGGGTGGAAGGCCTTCAAGGCCAGGTGCAGCATCACCGCCGAATCCTTGCCCACCGACCACAGCATCACCGGGCGGCGGCATTCTGCCACCACCTCGCGCATCAGGTGAATGGCCTCGGCTTCGAGGGCATCGAGGTGGGCAAGCGCCATGGCGGCTGTTTCAGGCCGGCGTGCGCCAGCGGCAAGGGGGAAAATGTGCGGGGAGAGCGCTGTCGGCAGCAAAAGGCCGGGCGTGGATGGCACCACGCCCGGCCTGATGAAGTTCAGGACTGGCCGTCGCCGTTAGAAGCGATAGCCGGTCCGCATGCCGAAGAACTGCGGTCGGATGGTGAACGTCCGCGTCGAGCCCGAGCAGATAGCGATCGAGCAGAAGGTGTTGCGGGTGAGTTCGCCGCGCCGGTCGAAGGCGTTCTGAATGAAGACGTCGAAGGTCCACTTGTCCTTCTTCACGCCGGCCACGAAATCGAACGAAACGAAGCCGGGCGTGTTGCCGAGCAGGTTGTTGAGGTCGACGTTCAGGTCCTGCGTGGCACCCGTCTGGTACAGCGCAGACCCTTGGACGAAGGTGTCGAACTCGCCGATCTGCGTGTCATAGCGCACCGAGGTGGTGCCCTTGAACTTGGGCTGGCGCGGCAGGCGGGTGCCATCGGCCGCCGCCACCTGCGGGGTGGGCGGGTTGCCGGGGAAGTTCTGGCCAAGCACGCAGGTGGGTGCCTGCTCGATGGTCAGATTGGCATCGTTGCGGCGGAAGTTGCAGAAATTGCCCTTCAGCTTGCCGTCGTTATAGGACCCCGTGGTCGAGATGGTGAACTTGCCCAACCTGAGGTCTGCATCGAACTCGATGCCGCGCACTTCGGCATTGCCGGCGTTGCCGGTGATCCCGGCGCCCTGGGCCCCGGCCACGACCACGCCATACTGCAGGTCTTTCCACTTCTCGAGGTAGATGGCGGCGTTGAAGCGGAAGATGTTGTTCCACGTCGTCTTGAAGCCGATCTCGTAGTTGATCAGGTCTTCAGAGCGGAACGGTGCCACCGCATAGACCTGCCCGCCGATGCGCAGCGGACGGCCCTGGCCGCCGGGGCGGAAACCGGTGGAGTAGTTGGCATAGATCATCTTGCCAGGCGCCACCTGCCAGTCGGCGGCGATCTTGTAGGTCACGCCCTGCTCCCGATAGAGGAGTTTCTGGTCAGGCCGGGTGAAGTTGGTGTTCAGGCACTGGAGGCGTTCGGCCGGAATCGGCACCGGGCAGCCGCCGGGCCCGGTGGGCACGAAGGTGGTGCGCACGTTGCGGGCCGAACCGGCCACCCCACCGAACCCGACCACGTCCAGCTCCGTCCAGAAATAGCGGATACCGCCGGTCAGCTTGATGTCGGGCGTGATGTTGTAATGGCCTTCGGCGAAGATCGCATAGTCGCGCGTGACGCGATCCTGCTCGGTCAGGTAGAAGGCCTCGCGCTTCACCGCCGGCGAGCCCAGGATCATGGTGCCCAGCGGATTGCCGTTCGGATTGATGATCGATTCGGTGTCGAAGAAGGGCACGCCATCATCATCGAACGCGATCTCGTACAGGGCTGGCACGCCGAGCAGCCCGCCGGCCACGTCACCGCCGCCAGCCTGGGTGAAGCCCTGGATGTCAGCCAGCCCGCGGGTGGCGTAGTCGTCGTTGATCTCGACCTTCTGATATTGATAGAAGCCGCCGATCGTCACGTCGAACGGCCAGCTCGACGGGGTCTTCAGGCGAACTTCCTGGGTGAAGATCTTCTCGTTGCGGTTGCCGCTGTAATATTGATACGGGTTAAGCAGCGTGTTGCAGGTCAGGTTCGGCCCGGTGCCGCTGCAGCCCGCCTTGTCGAAAAACTGCAGATAGCTCTCATAGCCGGGGCCGAAGCTGTCATAGGCGACCGTATAATAGGTATAGTCGTTCAGCAGCTTGATGTTGCGGCGGAAATAGCCGGTGGCGCTGACCAGCTCGAAGTCCCCGATATGACCGTTGATGGCCATCTGCGCCTGATACCAGCGGTCGTTCTGCCGGGTCAGGTCAAAGTCATGGACCTGGAGATCGCCAACCTTGGGATCGAACCCGAAATAGCCGCGCGACAGCTGGCGCTGGGCGGTGATCATCGGGTTGATCGTCCAGCCGTCGGCCGGTTCCCACAGCAGCGACAGGCGGCCACCGACTTCGTCGATGCTGTTATAATTGTCCTGCACGAAACGGCTGTTGTTGAGCGTGATGCTGGTGGCCGGGTTGTTGTCGCCCAGGTTCAGCACCGACGGTGTACCGTCGTTGAAGAGGCCGTTGTTGGGCACATTGTCCACATAGCCGCCTTCGTGGCGGTAATAGGCCATGGCGCGAATGGCGAGGCGTTCGCCCACCGGAATGTTGAGGAACCCCTGCGCCTGACCGCCCCATTCGCCCTTGCCGAACTTGTTGCCTTCAAGGTCAACGCCGCCGGAGAACTCGCCCAGCTTGGGCTTGTTGGTGATCACACGGATGGTGCCGGCCAGCGAGCCGGCGCCGAACAGCGTGCCCTGCGGGCCGGACAGCGCCTCGATACGCTCGATGTCATAGATGTGGACATCGGGCAGGCCGTTCACGTTGATCGAGATGTCGTCGAGATAATAGCCGGTGGCCGGATAGGCGCCGCCGGCCGGCACGATGCCGCGGAAATAGACCTCGGTACGGCCCGGGCCAAGGCCGGCGAAGGAGATCGACGGCAGCAGCACGGCAAAATCGGTGAGGCCCTTGACCTGCCGGCTCTCCAGCGCGCTGGCATCGAGCGCCTGCATGGAGATCGGCACCTTCTGGATGCTGACGGCCGTGCGGGTGGCGGTGACGATGATCTCGCCCAGGCCGGGCTCTTCGGCGGCAGCTGTGGTGTCCTGATCCTCTGCAGCAGCGTCTTCGGCAAAGGCCGGCGACGCGAGGCCAGCCAGGATGGTGGTGACGCCCAGCGTCCTGAGCAGGAGCGAGCGGCGGCGGGTGCGCGTGATCATGTGTCCGTGGTCCCCCAAAAAAACAGTCCCCGAGACCCTCCCCCAGGTTGCAGCGCATCGACGTGCACCACACGACCCTGTGCCCGGCCTCCCCGGCATCAGGACCGGCTGGCGGCGTGCCTGAACGGCATCTGCCCCGCAGCACCATATTGCCTGACCGCAAGACGCCACACGCGGTTCGGCAATATGACAAGCATGTTGCATCGCGCCGGATATGCAATGGACATTCTGCCACCTTTCGTCGCATCACCGGACCAGTGAGACTTTGCGGCAACAGTGCCGGTGCAGGAGCGGGAAACAGAGATGACAGCGGCCAGCAAGCCAGGGTCCGGCAGTGGCCGGGATGCCAGCGCCATGCTGGCGCGCGCCGCCAGCCTGCTCGACAGCCGGCCGGAACTGGCGCTGCGCGAGGCCGAAGCCGTGCTCCGCGCCGCGCCTGGCCTGCCGCAGGCCGAACTGCTGGCCGG
>NZ_WMHO01000147.1 GCF_010994245.1 Sandarakinorhabdus rubra | reverse complement strand
GCACTGCCAGCCGGGCCGATCCAGCGCGCGCCCAGCGCGGCAAGCCGTGCATCGGGCGGGCCACCATCCGGCCAGCTGGCCAGCACCGCCAGATCGTCGCGGCGGGCGAGCGTCACCGCCTTGCGCAGCTTGTAGAGGGTGAGGCGCTTCAGCAGCGCATCCGCCTTGACAGCCACGACATCGATCAGGATCGCGCCATCGTCGCCGGCATGGAGGTGAAAATCGAACAGCGCCTTCCCCTGCGGCGACAGCAGCCCCGCAAACACCGCGCGGTCTCGTGTCACCAGCGCGACATCATGGGTGACCAGGCCCTGCAGGAAGGCAAGCGTGTCGGGGCCGGCCACCGCCAGCACGGCGCGATCGTCGAGGATGATGGGGGTCATGCCGCCCGAGATAGGGCAGCACAGCCGCCGTGCCAATGCCGGGGGCGGCAAGGCGAACCATATCGCGCGGCCAACAACCGCCGCGCTTGACTTCGGCCCGCCTTTTGCGCATTGGGGCCGCCTTCGCCGCGGCGGGCTTGGCCTCTCGCGCGCAAACCAGATATTGCGGAACCGGAACCATGGCCAAGCCGACGACCATCAAGATCAAGCTCGTGTCCACCGCCGACACCGGCTATTTCTATGTCACCAAGAAGAATCCGCGCACCAAGACGGAAAAGCTGTCGTTCCGGAAATATGATCCGGTCGCCCGCAAGCACGTGGACTTCAAGGAAGCCAAGATCAAGTAAGCGCGGCCGCGCTGGCGGATCGCAAGGGGGCCGGTGGCAACACCGGCCCCCTTTCGCATGGTGCCCGGCCGTCAGCCCAGGAAGGCGAGGCAGCCGGCGGACTCCAGCAGCGGTTCGATCCGCCGGCGCGTGTCAGCATCCAGCGCGGCGTGGCGCGCCTTGAGGTCGGCAAGACACTTCAGCTGATACCTGAAGGTTCCCTGCACGTAGCCAAGACCATCCACCTCGATCCGGAAGGTCGGCTCGCCCGCGGCAGCGGCGCCGGCATTAGCCAGCAGGAACGGCCCATAGACACGCCCGATCTCGGCCAGCAGCGCGACCACCACCGGTTGCAGCGGCTGATCGGCGGCGTCCCACGTGCCCTCGATGCCGGATGTGTCGTCGATGTGCAGCAGCCAGCGATAGGTGAAGGGAAATTCGGCCCGCATCATCGCCTGCGCGGTGGGATCGACGCCGAGCTGGGACAATTGACCGAATAGGCCGAACTCCGCGATCGAGGGCCGCGATCCGAACAGGAAGTGACTGTTCACCACATGCGCTTCGAGGGCGTCGAGCACCCGCCGCGTGGACGCCTCGATCAGCGGGAAGTTGGCGCGCGTGCAGCCAACCAGCGCCATGCGCCCCACCTGCCGTTCCCGGAAGGCGCTGGCAAAGGCCTCCAGCCGGTCACGGCCGCCGCCCTTGAAGGCGTCGAAGCCCAGCCAGCGGCTCATCTGCAGCTGGTCCACCTCCTCCAGCCAGCGATAGCCGAACATCGCCTTGGTCAGCCACTCGTCGGCGAAATCCTCGATCAGGCAGGCGAGGAAGGCGAAGCCGGGATCATCGGGAATGATCGAACGGTCGGGGTGGCGGGCCTCCAGATCGTGGATCAGCGGAGTGGAATCATTGGCAAAGCTGCCATCGGGATATTCCAGCACGGGGATAACCGGCGCCTTCACCCTGGCGGTGGCGGCATCGTGCGTCTGCCGGCCGTGCACCCAGACATGCGGGATGCGCCGCGCCCGCAGCACCGCCCGCATCTTCATCGAATAGGGCGACGCCAGCGCGCCGTGCAGCCTGTACATGCCCATCTCCTCCCGAACCGGCCCGCAGTCTGCCCGTTGCCGCCCCGCGACGCCATCCCCGCTTGGCAGCCGGCGCGCCGGCCTCTAGGGCTTGGCCATGCTGCGTGACCGCCCCGCCAATGCCGATCCTGCCGTTCTGGCCCTGCAGGCGCTGGCGCATGTCGCCGGCGACGAGGCCATGGGCCCGCGCTTCCTGACGCTGACCGGCATGGACGTGGCGGAACTGCGCGCCAACGCTGACAGGCCGGCGACGCTCACCGCCCTGCTCGATTATCTGATGGCCAACGAACATGACCTGGTCAGCACTGCCGAGGCCATAGGCGTGAAACCGGAAGCGCTCGCCAAGGCCGCCCGTGCGCTGGGGAGCGACTGGTGAAGGCGCGCCCGCTCATCGTGTCCGATTGCGATGGCGTGCTGCTGCACTTCATCGCGCCGTTCGTCGATTATCTGCGCGAGGTGCATGGCCTCACCCTCAGGATGGACAGCTTCGCGCTGACCGGCAACGTCAAGCAGGCCGACGGCACGCCGGTGCCGGCCAGCGCCTTCCCGCCGCTGCTCGATGGCTTCTTTGCCGACTGGATGCACAACCAGCACCCGATCGCCGGGGCCGCCGATGCGCTGGGCCTTCTGGCAAGAGAGTGCGACGTGGTGGTGCTGACCAACATCGCCGGCCATCATGCGGACCGGCGCACGACCGAACTGGCCCGCGTGGGCATGCCCTATCGCGTCATCGGCAATCAGGGCGGCAAGGGCGCGCCGCTCAGGAAACTGCTCGACGAATTCCAGCCGTCCGAAACCATCTTCATCGACGATCTGCCGCCCAACCATGCCTCCGTGGCGACCCATGCGCCGCATGTGCACCGCCTGCACATGGTGGCCGAGGCCGAGGTGCGCCACCTGATCCCGGCGGCGCCCGATGCCCACGCCCGCCATGACGACTGGCCGGCGATGCTGTCCCACATCGAGACCATCCTGAAGGGGAAGACGCCATGACACCTGAAGACAAGCTCGCCGCCCTGGGCATCACCCTGCCGACCGCCGCGGCGCCGGCTGCCAACTATGTGCCGACCGTGCAGGCCGGCAACCTGCTGCACATTTCCGGCCAGATCCCCTTTGCCGAGGATGGAAGCCTGATGAAGGGCCGGCTGGGCGACACGGTGGACGTGCCCTATGGCCAGGCCGCGGCGCGGCGCTGCGCAGTGGGCCTGATCGCCCAGATGAAGGCGGCGCTGGGTGAGCTGTCGCGGGTGAAGCGGGTGGTCAAGCTGGGCGTGTTCGTTGCCTCCCACCCCGATTTCACCAGCCAGCCCGAGGTGGGCAATGGCGCGTCCGACCTGATGGTCGAGGTGTTCGGCGATGCCGGCCGCCATGCCCGCGCCGCCGTGGGCGTGGCGGTGCTGCCGCGCGGCGTGGCGGTGGAAGTGGACGCAGTCGTCGAGATCGGCTGATGGGCCAGTGGCCGGTGCGTGTGCTCGGCGCGGCCAGCGAGATCCCGCTGGCCGACTGGAACGCCTGTGCCGGCCCTGAAAATCCGTTCGCGCAAGGCGAGTTCTTCCGCGCGCTCGAACAATCGGGATCGGCCTGCAGCCGCACCGGCTGGCAACCGGTGCACCTGGTGGCAGACGGCGAAGATGGCCGGCCGGCCGGCCTCTTCCCGGCGTATCTGAAGACCCACAGCCAGGGCGAATATGTGTTCGATCACGCCTGGGCCGATGCCTTCGAGCGTGCCGGCGGGCGCTATTATCCCAAGCTCCAGGCCGCCTTCCCGTTCACGCCTGCGACCGGCCCCCGGCTGCTGCTGCGCGACCCCGATTGCGGGCGGGCGCTGATCGCGGCGATGGAGCAGGTGACCGGCGACAACGGCTTTTCCAGCGCCCACGCCACCTTCATCTGTCCTGAACAGCAGGCGCTGTTCCGCGACGCCGGCTGGCTGATCCGCACCGGCGAGCAGTTCCATTGGCAGAACGCCGGCTATGGCGAATTTGCCGATTTCCTCGGCGCGCTGTCATCGGCCAAGCGCAAGCAGATCAGGAAGGAGCGCGAGCGGGCGCAGGCCGGCCTCGACATCCTCCACCTGACCGGCCGCGACATCACCGAGACCCACTGGGACGCCTTCTGGACCTTCTATCAGGACACCGGCGCGCGCAAATGGGGCCGGCCCTATCTCACCCGCGACTTCTTCTCGATGATCGGCGAGACGATGGGGGACCGGGTGCTGCTGATGCTCGCCCTGCGCGGCCGCACGCCCATTGCCGGCGCCCTGAACTTCATCGGCAGCGAATGCCTCTATGGCCGCTACTGGGGCGCCACCGAAGAGGTGCCCTTCCTGCATTTCGAGCTCTGCTATTATCAAGCCATCGACTGGGCGATCCGCAACGGCCGCGCCCGGGTGGAAGCCGGCGCGCAGGGCGCCCACAAGTTGGCGCGCGGCTATCGGCCGACCCCGGTGATCTCGGCCCATCACATCCCCAATCCCGGTTTTCGCGCCGCGGTGGCGGACTTTCTGGCCCGCGAGACGACGGCGGTGATCGAGGAGATCGACTGGCTCGACGCGCACGGCCCGTTCAGGCGCGGGCAAGGCTGATGCGCGCACGCTTCGCCATGCGCTTTGTTCTTGCCCTGCTCGGCCTGGTCGCGACACAGGCCTCGGCCACCGAGGTCATCCGCCTGTCCGACGCGGCGCGGGCGGCCGTGCTTGACGCCGCCGCCAACGGACCGGAACGTTCGCCGGTGCTCACCCCGGAAGCTGTGCCGCAGGTCTCGCTGCTCGATCGCCCACTGTATGACGATGCCGCCGATGACCGCCGCATCCACGGCGAGGTGACGATGTTTGCCGGCAGCGGCGGCACGTTCGGCATGGCCGGCACCGCGGTGATGCCACTGGGCAACAGCGGCATGGCGGCGATATCCCTGATGCGCGGCACCGGCCAGTGGGGCGGCCTCAGTGGCTTCGGCTTCGGTTATGCCAGTGATGGCGGGCTGGGCACCGGCAGCTGGAACGGCCGTGGTGGCTGGAACGGTCTTGGTGGCCTTGGCCTCAATCCCCTCGCCTATGACCTTTATGGCCCGCCACGCCGGTTCCGGCGCTAGAGCGCGATATTATCGATCAGACGGGTGGTGCCGATGACCCCGGCGCCCATGAGCCTGGCGCCCGGCGCCGGCGCGCCAAGACTGTGCAGCGTCTCACCATCGACAAGCTCGAGATAATCAAGCCGCACGAAGCCAGCGGCCTTGATGGTGCGTTCACCGGCGGCCAGCGCGGCGGCCACCGGCATGCCGCCAAGGATCGCCTCGCGGGTGGCCAGCAGAGCGCGCGGCAGCGCCAACGCCCGGGCGCGCTCATCGGCCGAAAGATAAGCGTTGCGGCTAGAGAGGGCGAGGCCATCCTCATCACGCACGATGGCGCAGCCGTGGATGGCGGTGCCGATGTCGAGATCGGCGGCCATGCGCCGGATGATGGCCAGTTGCTGCCAGTCCTTCTCGCCGAACACCGCGACATCGGCCTGCGCGGCACTCAGCAATTTCGCCACCACGGTGGCCACGCCATCGAAATGGCCGGGCCGCACCCGGCCACAGAGCAGATCAGGCAGGCCCGACACCCGCACGAAGCTGGCAAAGCCCGGTGGATACATGGTGGCGACGTCGGGCGCATACAGCAGGCTGCAGCCGGCGCCAGCCAGCTTGAGTGCATCGCCGGCTTCGTCGCGCGGGTAGCGATCAAGGTCCTCGCCCGGTCCGAACTGCTTGGGGTTCACGAAGATCGACGCCACCGCGATGTCAGCGAGGCCAAGCCCCTTGGTCACCAGCGCGAGGTGGCCGGCGTGCAGCGCGCCCATGGTGGGCACCAGCGCCACCCGTTGCCCCTGCCGCTGCCAGGCCGCGATGGCGGCGCGCAGGGCCGCCGGCGTGCGGACAATGGGCAGTGACGGATGGGCTGAGGGTTCGGTCATCGCTGCTTTGCCGCTTGGCCCCATGCGGGGGTTGTCGTATCGGGGGCGCTGTGGGCGAAACGATGCCGCATCGCAAGCCCCGATACCTGAGGGAACCGCCACCTTGAGCGCTCATGTCATCGTGCTGGCCAACGAGAAGGGCGGCACCGGCAAATCCACCACCGCCGTTCACATCGGCGTGGCCCTGGCCCTGGCCGGGCATCGCACGGCGCTGATCGATCTTGATTATCGCCAGCGCACCTCCACGCGCTATCTCGAAAACCGCTGGCATCATGGCCAGCGCCACGGCCTCACCCTCGCTGCGCCCGACGTGGTGGTGGTGGCCGACGGGCCGGAGGGCGAGGCCGAGCTGGAGCTGCGCTTCAACCAGGCCAGCGTGCTTGACTTCATCATCGTCGATTCGCCCGGCCGCGATTCCGCGCTGGCCCGCGCCGCCATGGCCCGCGCCGACACGCTGGTCACCCCGATCAACGACAGTTTCGTGGATTTCGACCTGATCGGGACCGTCGACGGGGAGAATTTCGAGGTCAACAAGCCCAGCTTCTATGCCGAGTTGGTGTGGGAAGCGCGCACCCGCAGAGCCAGGGTGGAGGGCCGCACCATGGACTGGGTGGTGCTGCGGAACCGGCTTTCAACGCTGGAGGCGCGCAACAAGGCCCGCGTGGGCGCCGCGCTCGAAACCCTGTCGAAGCGCATCGGCTTTCGCGTGCTGCCCGGTCTGTCGGAGCGCGTGATCTACCGCGAGTTCTTCCCCCGCGGCCTCACCCTGCTCGACCGCGAGGCTCTCACCGATTTCTCGCTGAGCCATGTCGCGGCGCGCGCCGAACTGCGCGCGCTGATCGCCGGGCTGAACCTGCCCGGCGGGGTTGAACTGGCCGCCTGAGGCCATGGGACTTGCCATCATCGCCGTCGGGCTCCTGGCCTGGTGGCTGCACCGGGAAGGCCTGCTGCTGCCCAACCTGGTGCGGCTGGGCGGCACCGCCGTAGCGGGCCTGCTGGCCTTTAGGTTGCTGACCTCGGGGCGCGTGCTGGCCGGCGCGGCAGTGGCCGCGATCGGCTTTGGCTGGTGGGCGTGGCACGGGCGGATCCGATCGCGGCACGCCCACCAGCCAAAGCCGATC
>NZ_WMHO01000146.1 GCF_010994245.1 Sandarakinorhabdus rubra | reverse complement strand
GGCTGGATGTACGCGCAGCGCCACTGGTGCGGGTGCGCTATGACGCCCAGCTGGCCGGGCCGCGCAGCGGCGGCAGCGTGGCGCTGAGAAGCTTTGTCGCCGAAGAGCCGGTGGCCAGCCAGCAGCCGGCGGCGGTGGCCGCCGCGCTCAACCGCGCGGCCAACCGCGTGGCCAGCGACGTGGCCAGCTGGGTGAAGGGCTGAGCCACCCAAAATGGCCGGTTGTCTGCCGGCATCGCCGGCCTACAACAAGGCAATTTCGCTGGGAGAAATCGCGATGCCGTACGTCCGCCCCGATGTTGCCAATGTGCTCGCCATGCTGGCCGCCCAGGGCGGTCCGCAACTGCATGAAGTGACCCCGGCAGAGGCCCGCGCCATGATGAGCGGGATGGGCCAGGCGACGGAAGCCCCGCGAGGGGAGCTGGCGCTGGTGCAGGACCTGACTGCCGGCACGGTACCGGTTCGGCTCTATCGCGCGGACACCGGCACGGCACCGGCGCCGGTGCTGGTCTATTTTCATGGCGGCGGCTGGGTGCTCGGCGATCTTGAGAGCCATGATCCGCTGTGTGCCGAAATCGCCCGCCTGTCGGGCATGACCGTGGTCTCGGTCGATTACCGCCTGGCGCCGGAAGCGGCCTTTCCGGCTGCTGCCGAGGACTGCATTGCCGCCACGCGCTGGGTGGCAACCTCCCCGGCCGCGATCGGCCATCAGGTGACCGGCATCGTGACCGCGGGGGACAGCGCCGGCGGCAACCTTGCCGCGCTGGTGTCGCGCGAACTGGTGGGCACGCTGCCGGTGCCAATCCTGGCGCAGTGGCTGATCTATCCGGCCACCGACATGACGGCCAGCGAAGGCTCAATGGTCGAGTTTGCCGAAGGCCATCTGCTCACCGCCGTCGGCATGAAATGGTTCGAGGCGGTGTATCTGAAGGGCAGCGATGCCGGCCCTCTGCACCCCTGGGCCAGCCCGCTGCACGCCGACACGCTGGACGGCATGCCGCCCAGCCTGGTGTTCACCTGCGGGCTGGACGTGCTGCGAGATCAGGGCCGTGCCTATGCCGGCCGCCTGATCGAGCATGGCGTGCGCACCATCTATCGCGAGGCGGCGGGCCAGATCCACGCCAGCCTCAGCATGCGGCAGGCCATCCCGTCCGCACAGGACGATCTGGTGGCCTGCATCGCCGATCTCAAGCATCTGCTGGCCGGCTGATGACACCAGCCTCCGCCATCCCGCGCGAGCACCCCTCCGGCCTGCCCTATCGACCCTGCGTGGGGGTGATGCTGGTCAATCCGGCTGGCCTGGTCTTCACCGGCCAGCGGCTCGACCAGATGGTGGAGGCCTGGCAGATGCCGCAGGGCGGCATCGACCCGGGCGAGGACCCGTACGAGACGGCGCTCAGGGAACTGTGGGAGGAAACCGGTGTCGATCCGGCGCTCACGGCCCTGCTCGGCGAAACGCCCGACTGGCATTATTACGACCTGCCCGATGAACTGATCGGCCGGATCTGGAAGGGGCGCTACGCCGGCCAGCGCCAGAAATGGTATGCGCTGCGCTTCCTGGGGACGGACGCAGACGTGAACATCGCCACTGCCCACCCCGAGTTCCGCCACTGGCGCTGGAGCCCGATCGATACGCTGGTCGAGATGGCCGCGCCGTTCAAGCGCGAGCTTTATGCCGACGTGATCGCGGTTCTGCGCCCGCATCTGTGATTGACGATTGTGGCGGCCAGGCCGGGGCGATAGCCTCCCGGCAGCAAATGGAGGAGGATGAGGGCCATGGCCGATCTTGAAGGGGGATGCCTGTGCGGGGCCGTTCGCTACACGACGAGCGCTGAGCCGGTGATGCAGGCCGTGTGCCACTGCCGGAACTGCCAGAAGCAGGCCGGCAGCGGCTGGTCGATGATCATGGGCGTGCCGGCCGCCGCGCTCAGCATCACCGGGGAGGTGAAGACCTACGAGGACCAGGGCGAATCCGGTGGCGCGGTGCGGCGCCAGTTCTGCTCCAACTGTGGCTCGCCGCTGTTCAGCCGTGTGTCCGCCGCGCCCGATCTGGTGTTCATCAAGGCCGGCACGCTGGATGATACCAGCCAGTTCACGCCGCAGATGCAGTTCTGGACCGACAGCAAGCAGCACTGGATCGAGTTGCCCGGTATCCCGGCCATGGCCCGCAACCCGGGCTAGCCGTCCGGATAGGGCGGCGCGCGCAGCGGAATCGTGGCCTTCTTGATCACCGCCGTGCTGGTGCGTGCGAGGACGTGCAGCGGATCCAGCACCCCATCAAGATCGCCGACATCGCGCAGCACCACGCGGGCGATGAAGCAATCGTCCCCCGTAACGGCGTCGCACTGGACGATCTGCGGCATCTCCCTCAGGGCGCGCTCCACCTCGCGCAGCCTTCCCGGCAGCGGCTCGATGCGGACAATGGCCTCCAGGCCATAGCCCAGCGCCGCCCACGAGACTTGCGCGGTATAGCCGAGGATAACGCCGGCCTCTTCCAGTTGGCGGATGCGCTCACGCACGGCGGGAGCGGACAGCCCGGCCTGCTCTGCCAGGGTGCGCAGGCTCGTTCGGGAATCGGCCATCAGCGCATCGAGAATCAGGCGATTCGCGGCATCCAGCGAAACTTTCCGAACGGAGGTCATTTCGACTTTATCTTTCGATCTGAGAATTGATTATATCATTATGCCTAACATATCAACGGTACAACGGCCGATCATGCCGCTATACTTTGTGTGCAGATGGAGACCTCGACATGCACATTCAACGCATATCCGCATTCACCAGCAACGGCGCGGGCGGCAATCCGGCCGGCGTGGTGCTGACCGACCAACTGCCCGCGCCCGCCGTCATGCAACGGATCGCGGCCGAGGTCGGCTATTCGGAAACCGCCTTCGCCGCCCCCATGCCCGATGGCGGCTGGCGCGTCCGCTATTTCGCGCCCGACATGGAGGTGCCTTTCTGCGGCCATGCCACCGTTGCGCTGGGCGCTGCGCTGGGCGCCGCACATGGGGCGGGCCGCTATGCGCTGCTGATCAACGACGGAGCGATCGCGGTCACCGCCGAGCCATCGGCGGCGGGCTGGTCCTGCACGCTGCAATCAAGGCCAACCCGCAGCACGCCGGTTGACAGTGCCATGCTGGCCGACGCGCTGGCGCTATTTGGCCACACCGCGGCCGACCTGGACCCGCAGATTGCGCCGCGGCTGGCCCATGCCGGCTCGCTGCATCTGGTCATCGCACTGCGCAGCCGCGCCGCCCTGTCTCGACTGTCCTATGAACTCGCCGCCGGAAAGCGCTTCATGCTGGCGCATGGGTTGGTGACGGTGATGTTCATCCATTGCACCGATGATCAGCGCTTCGATGTCCGCAATGCCTTCGCCTCCGGCGGCGTGCTGGAGGACCCAGCCACCGGCGCCGCCGCTGCCGCCCTGGCCGGCATGCTGCGCGATATCGGCTGGCCGCATGGCAGCCGCATCAGCATCCGTCAGGGGGAGGACATGGACAGCCCATCGGAGCTTGAGGTGCTGCTGACCGACGAAGCCGGCGCCCCGGTGCAGGTGCGCGGCGATACGCGGGCGATCGGCTGACGAAAGGCCGCCGCCTTCAGATCAGCCCCGCCAGCGGGCTCGACGGGTCGGCATAGCGGCGCTTGCCCATCCGGCCGGCGCGATAGGCGAGACGGCCGCTCTCCACCGCCAGCTTCATGGCGCGGGCCATCAGGATCGGGTCCTTCGCTTCGGCAATGGCGGTGTTCATCAGCACGCCGTCGCAGCCCAGTTCCATGGCGACGGCGGCATCAGACGCCGTGCCCACCCCGGCATCGACCAGCACCGGCACCTTGGCATTCTCAATGATCAACCGCAGCGTCACCGGGTTCTGGATGCCCAGGCCGGAGCCGATCAGGCTGCCCAGCGGCATGATCGCGGCCGCGCCCAGATCCTCCAGCTTCTTCGCGGCGATGGGATCATCGGCGCAATAGACCATCACGTCGAAGCCGTCCTTCACGAGGATCTCGGTCGCCCGCAGCGTCTCGGCCATGTCGGGATAGAGGGTGCGCGCCTCGCCCAGCACCTCCAGCTTGACGAGATTCCAGCCGCCCGCCTCGCGCGCCAGCCGCAGGGTGCGGATGGCATCTTCGGCGGTGAAGCAACCGGCGGTGTTGGGCAGATAGGTGAAACGCTTCGGATCGAGGAAATCGGTCAGCATCGGCTGGCTGCGATCGGTCACGTTCACGCGGCGCACCGCCACCGTCACGATCTCGGCGCCGCTGGCTTCGGCGGCGGCGGCGTTCTGGGCATAATCCCTGTACTTGCCGGTGCCGACAATCAGCCGGCTGGTGAAGCGCCGGCCGGCGACTTCCCACGTATCGTCATCCTGCCCCCCACCAACGAAGTGCACGATCTCCAGCCGGTCGCCCTCTGTCAGAACCACCTTTGCGAAGGTGGAGCGCGGCACGATTTCGAGGTTGCGCTCCACCGCCACCTTCTCTGCGGGCAGGTCGAGGCTGGCGAGCAGGCCCGCAATTGTCGTGCCGGCCGCCACGTGGCGGGGATCGCCGTTCAGGAGGATGGAAAGCGTGCTCATCGTGTCACTCACCCAGCGCCGCGGCCAGCACGGCGGCGCGCAAGTTCGGAATGCCCTCGCCCTTGTCGGCGCTGGTGGCGATCACGTGCGGATAGGCGGCGGGGTGGGCGCGGCTGGAGCGCAGCACCTCTTCGGTGATCGCGGCAAGCTGTGTCGGCTTGATCTTGTCGCCCTTGGTCAGCACGATCTGGAAGCTCACCGCCGCCTTGTCGAGCATGGCCATCACCTCGCGGTCCACCGGCTTGATGCCGTGGCGGCAATCGATCAGCACCAGCACGCGCTTCAGCACGGCGCGGCCCTTCAGATAATCGAACACCAGCTGCTTCCAGCGCGCCACCACGTCTTTCGGCGCCTCGGCAAAACCATAGCCCGGCATGTCGATCAGCCGGAAGGCCGGCGGCTCGCCGACGTTGAACACGTTCAATTCCTGCGTGCGCCCCGGCGTCACCGAGGTGCGCGCCAGGCCATGCCGGCCGGTGAGCGCGTTCAGCAGCGAGGACTTGCCGACATTGGAGCGGCCGGCAAAGGCGATCTCCGGAACGTCGGGCGCGGGCAGGAACTTCAGCTCCGGCGCCGACAGCAGGAACTCGACCGGCCCCGCAAAGCGCTTGCGGGCCCGTTCGATCAGATCATCGGAGGTCTCGGCCTCACTCACTTGCGGCGGCGTCCTGTCGGCCGGGGTGAAGTGGGGCGCGGCGAAGTGGGCGCCGGTGGCTTCGGGGCGGCCTTGACCGCCACCGGCTTCACGTCGATCACCGCTGGCGCTGTGGCCGGCACCGGATATTTGCGGTTCATGTAGAGCTGCTGGAAGATCGAGACGACGTTGTTCACCGTCCAGTAGAGCTGCAGGCCGGCGGCGAACGGCGCCATGAAGAACATGAACAGCCACGGCATGATGGCGAACACCTGCTGCTGCACCGGATCCAGCGCCGCCGGGTTCAACTTCTGCTGCAGCCACATGGTGACGCCCAGGAGGATCGGCAGCACGCCCAGCGCGATGAAGGCCGGCGGCTGCCAGGCGATCAGGCCGAACAGATTGAGCGGCGTCAACGGATCGGGCGCCGACAGGTCGGTCAGCCACAGCACGAACGGCTGGTGGCGCATCTCGATGGAAATCAGCAGCGTCTTGTAGAGGGCGTAGAAGATCGGGATCTGCAGCAGGATCGGCAGGCAGCCGGCCAGCGGGTTGACCTTCTCGGTCTTGTAGATGGCCATCATCTCCTGCTGGGCGCGCGGTTTGTCGTCCTTGTACTTCTCCTGGATGGCCTTCATGCGCGGGCCGATCAGCCGCATCTTGGCCATCGATTCATACTGCTTGTTGGCGATCGGGAACATCAGCGCCCGGACGATCAGCGTGAGGCAGATGATGGCGACGCCGAAGTTGCCTGTGAAGTTGAACAGCCAGTCGAGCAGGGTGAAGATCGGCTTGGCGATCACCTCGAACCAGCCCCAGCTCACTGCCTTGTCGAGGCGGGGGATGCCGGCCTCGGTGTAACGATCGAGCAGGTCCACCTCCTTGGCGCCCGCGAACAGCCGCGCGGTGGTGGCGATGCGTCCGCCGGCCGGCACGGTCATGCTGCCCGCCAGCCAATCCGCCTGATACTGGCCGCTGGCATGCTGGAAGCTGGCCGCAATGCGGGCCTTCTGATCGGGCACGCTGGCCGCCAGCCAGTATTTCTCGGTGAGGCCCAGCCAGCCGCCGGTGGAATAGAAGCGCTGCGGGCCTTCATCGCGCAGCTTTT
Source organism: Sandarakinorhabdus rubra (assembly GCF_010994245.1). Lineage (GTDB taxonomy): Bacteria > Pseudomonadota > Alphaproteobacteria > Sphingomonadales > Sphingomonadaceae > Sandarakinorhabdus > Sandarakinorhabdus rubra. Next base: position 545 of record NZ_WMHO01000146.1, on the reverse strand, counting down.
CGAACTCCAGGTCACTGTCCTTCAACGTGCCGTCCAGCACCGCGATCGGCCCGACATGGACATTGACCTCGGCTGCCGGCGCCTCGCCCTTGCGCGACACCAGCCCGAACGGCTGCAGGCTGACCGCCTGCGCCGTGGGGTTGTCGATGCGCTGCTCGACGCTGAACAGGAAATCCTTGTCGACGCTGATCACCTGGCGGAACACCAATCCCTGCGGGCTCGTCCAGCTGAGGGTGACCGGCGTGGCGGGGGTCAGCACGGGTCGATCGGCGGTCCAGCGCGCGCCCACCGGCGGTGCGCCCGGGCCCACCCAGCCGAACTGCGCGAACTGGGCGCCCGGCGTGCCACTGCGGGCAAACAGCCGCACCGGCGGCGATGTCTTGTCCTGCGTCTGGCGATAGGAGGGCAGCACCAGATCATCAAAGCGGGCGCCATCAAGGTTGATGCTGCCCTTGATGCGCGGCGTATCGATGGCGATGCGCGGCGACGGGCCGGTGGGGGCGGCACTGGCAGCGGGGGCAGCAGGCGTGGCGGTCGGCGCACTG
>NZ_WMHO01000145.1 GCF_010994245.1 Sandarakinorhabdus rubra | reverse complement strand
CAGGGCCTCACCCAGCCAGACCCGGCCGCCGGCAACAAAGCCATGGCGCACCTGCGGCAGCGCTTCTGCCCCGCCTTGCCGGCGGCCGCGCATCAGCAGCGCCAAGGCCGCCAGCGCCGCCAGTGCAGCGGGGAGCATCAGCCAGGGCGCGGCAAAGCTCATGCCCGCACCGCCTGGCGCGGGCGACCGAGACCTGGTGCGGCCACCACCAGCAGCAGCATCGCGGGCAGCGCGAACCAGGGGAACAGTTCGTCCACCCGCACGCTGCGGCGCACGCTGAACCGCGCCTTTCGCGCAGCGTCGATGGCAGCAAAGGCCGCGGCCAGCGCCCTGGTGTCGCCGGCCATGAAGAAGCGCCCGCCGGTTTGCGCCGCGATGGTTTTCAGGGCGTCGATATCGAGTGCCGAGGGTTGCTGGCTGGTGCCGATCCGCCGCCCGTTGGCGGCAAACACCGGGAACGGCACCATACCGTTGCGCCCGGTGCCGACCGTGTAGACCGGGATGCGCCGGAAGCGCGCCAGCGCCGTCGCTTCAGCGGGCGTCAGGTCGCCGCTGTTGTTGCTGCCATCGGTCAGGAGGATGATGAAGGCGCCGCCCCCGTAGTTGCTGCCGCTGTCTGTGGCGGCGCCGCGCGCCCGGGCAATGTTGTTGAGCGCCACGCCCAGCCCGTCGCCGATGGCGGTGCCATCCTCGATCAGGCCGGTGCGCAACGTGGCCACCTGCCGCGCCAGCCAGCCATGATCGGTGGTCAGCGGCGCCAGCGTGATCGCCCGGCGGGCAAACACCGCGATCCCGATGCGATCATTGGGGCGCCTTGCTATGAACTGCCGGATGATCGGGCGGATCGTTTCCAGCCGGTTGATCCTGCCCTTCGGCCCCTGATAATCCTCTGACAGCATCGACGTGGAAAGATCGATGGCCAGCATCAGGTCATAGCCCTGCTGCTCCACCTTCTGGTCGGAGCCGATGCGCTGCGGCCGCGCCAGTGCAACGATGAGCAGCGCCAGCGCCGCGTAGAGCGCGACGATCCGCAGCGATCCGCCCATGCCGCCAGCGCCTGCCCAGGCCGCCGCGTGGGGGACGATGCGCACCGGCGTCCGCCCCCGTGTGCGGCGCCACAGCAGCAGGGCGGGAAGGGCGAGCAGCCCGAAGAGCACGACCGGATAGGCAAAGCGGACGTCCGGCATCAGCGCATCCGCACCGCGCGGCCTCCATCCCGGGCGCGCAGGAAGTGGCTGATCGCTGACAGCGTGTCGGCTTCGGTGTCGATCACCAGCCGGTCTGCCGGGCTGGGCCACCAGGCGCGCCAGCGGGCCTCCCGCTCGGCCCGCCACCGTCCATGCCGGGCGCGGGTTGCATCATCATCTGTCAGGCAAACCAGCGTGCCGCTCAGCGGATCATAGGCCGGCTCGGCAAGGGATGCCGGCCCATCACGATCCCAGCCATCCTCGGCGCACACGCCGATCGCCCGGTGGCGGCGCCGCCAGCCGCCCCATTCCGGCGGCGGTGCCGCGTCCGGCACATCGCCGAAATGGAGGATGAGGGCACTGCGTGGCAGCGGCTCCCGCACCAGGGGAGAGAGGTCGCCGCCGGCGATGCGCACGTCGGGCGGCGGCTGTTCGAACAGATGGCCCAGCATGGGGAGGATGCGCGCCCGGTCCCGCGTCGGCGGGAACAGGCGCGTAGCCGCCGACGAGCGGTGGATGAGCATGACGCGCTCGCGGTTGGCCTGCGCGATCAGCATGACCAGCGCCGCGGCTTCCAGCAGCACCTCCCTTTTGCTGCGTGTGCTGGAGCCGAACTGCAGCGCCGGCGAGTCCGCGAAGACGATCACCACGTTGGCCTCGCGGTCTTCCACGAAGATCTTGCGATAGACGTCGCCCAGCCGCGCCGTGACGTTCCAGTCGATCTCCCGGATGTCGTCGCCGAACTCGAAGCGCACCACCTGGTCGAACTCGATGCCGCGCCCGCGGAAGATCGAGCGGTGGGAGCCGGCGAGGCTGGTTTCCACCCGCCGCCCGCGCATCTGCCATTCCAGCCGCCGCAGCATGGCTTGCGCGCGGGGGTCGATGACAGGCGGCGTTCCTGGTGGCCGGCCGGGCATGGCCGCTAGCCGGGAACCGCGACGGTGGCGAGGCAGTCGGCAACGACCCTGTCGGCCGTCAGCCCAGCAGCCTCGGCTTCATAGGACAGGCCGATGCGGTGGCGCAGGATATCAGGGGCAAGATCCTGCAGCAGTGCCGGGGTGACATGATCGAGGCCGCGAATGAGGGCCAGCGCGCGGCTCGCCTGGTAGAGCGCCAGCGATGCCCGCGGCGACGCGCCGAAGCCGAGCTGGCGCAGGCCGCCGACATCGGCGACAGCCCGGCGGCGGGTCTCGCCGACCAGCGCCAGCACATAGGCTTCCATCTCGGCGGCGATGTAGACGCTGTCGAGCAGGGGGCGCAGCGCCAGTAGCTCGGGCCCGCTGGTGACCGGCGTCACCTCCGGCGTGCGGGTCGCCGAGCCCCAGCGGCGCAGCATGGCCAGTTCATCCTCGGGCGCCGGATAATCGAGCAGCAGCTTGAACAGGAAGCGGTCGCTCTGCGCCTCGGGCAGGGGATAGGTGCCCTCCTGCTCGACCGGGTTCTGCGTTGCCATCACGAAGAACGGCGCCGGCAGGGCGTGGGTGACGCCGCCCACGGTGACCTGGCGCTCCTGCATGGCCTCCAAAAGCGCGCTCTGCACCTTGGCCGGCGAGCGGTTGACCTCGTCGGCCAGCACCAGGTTGGCAAAGATCGGGCCATGGTGTGGCGTGAACTGGCCGGTGGCCGGCGAATAGACCATGGTGCCGACCACATCGCTTGGCAGCAGGTCAGGCGTGAACTGGATGCGTTCGAACTCCAGCCCCATGGCACTGGCCAGCGACTTCACCAGCAGTGTCTTGGCCAGCCCCGGCATGCCTTCCAGCAGTACATGGCCGCCCACCAGCATGGCCACCAGCAGCCGTTCGACCACCACGCCATTGCCCAGCACCGCCTTGCCGATCTCGGCAGAGACGCGGCTGGCCCACTCCGGTCCGTTCGGTGCCGTCATCGCGCGCGCAGCAGCACGCGCCCGGCGCGATCCGGCTGCACCACGCCGCCGATCACCGCCGCCCGGCCGTTCACGAAGATGTCGTCGATGCCCTTGGAATAGCTGTGCGGCTTGTCATAGGTGGCGGTGTCGGTGACCGTCGCCGGATCGAAGACAATGACATCGGCATAGGCGCCCGGCTTGACGACGCCGCGATCGGGGATGGCAAACACGTCCGCCGTCAACCCGGACGAGCGGTGGATTGCCTCTTCCAGCGTGATCACCCCCTTGTCGAGCGTGTAGCGCCGCAGCTTGCGCGGGAAGGCCCCATAGGCGCGCGGATGCTCGGCACCTTCGCCGAAGGTGACCAGCCCGCCATCGGTGGAGGTCATCATCCACGGCTGCTGCATCAGGGCTTCAAGGTCCTTCTCGTTCATGTTGAACGAGACGATGCCGGCGCCGCCCTGCTTCAGCATGTCAATGGCGACATCGAGCGGGTCCATCTGCCGGGCCCGCGCGATCTCGTCGAGACGCTTGCCCTCCAGCGAACGGTTTGGCGGGAAGTTGCGGATCTGGATCGCGTTGGCGCCAGCGCGGCGTTCAAGGTTGGCGGCCATTTCCTTGCGGATGCGCGCCCGCTGTTCGGGGTTCTGCAGCCGCTTGGCAAGTGCCGTGGCGCCGCCTTCCTGCGCCCAGGCCGGCACCAGCGACGGCTGCAGCCCGGAGCCTGACGCGGCATAGGGATATTGGTCGGCCCAGATCGACAGGCCCTCGGCGCGGGCCTTGTTGATCATCGCTATGGCTTCGGCCGATTTGCCCCACACCGACGGCCCCAGCATCTTCATGTGGGTGACAACCCCGGTCAGCCCGGCAGCGCGCGAAATGTCGATCACCTCCTTGACGGCGGCAATCACACCCACGTCATAGCTGGATTCATCGCGGATGTGGCTGGTGTGGAAGGCGTGGGGGTAGCGCGCGGCGACCTTGGCAAGGCCGATGAGTTCGCTGGTCTCGGAATATTTGCCCGGCACATAGAAGGGCCCGCTCGACAGACCATAGGCTCCCAGATCCATCGCCTGCTTGACCAGCGCCTCCATGCGGGCCTGTTCCGCCGGCGTGGGCTTGCGGTTGGCCAGGCCCATCACGGCCCGGCGCACGCCGTTGTGGCCGATCACCGGGATCACGTTGACGCCAGGGACAAGCGTGCGCAGCTTGGCGATCTGCGGCGCCAGGTCGGCCGGCCCGCCGCCATCGGGATTGATCATCACCGTGGTGATGCCCTGCAGGAGGATCGGCTTGGCGCCGGCCAGCGGCGCGGTCTCGATGCCGGGCGCTGCATGGGAATGCGGATCGATGAAGCCGGGCGCCACGATCCGCCCGCTGGCATCGACCACCCGCTGCGCCGTCGCCGTGGCCGGCACCGTGCCCACGATGGCGATGCGGTCACCCTTGATGGCGATGTCGGCCGCGCGGCGTGGACTGCCGGTGCCATCGACCAGCGTCCCACCCCGGATGATGACATCATAATCGGTCGCCGGCTGCGCGGGGGCTGCGGTGGCGAACAGCAGGGTGACAAGCCCGCCGATCAGCCGGCGTCGACCCAGCACCGCCACATGCCCCCAATTGCCCCGCTTGCTGCCCTGTCCTGCCGCCATTGTTGCCCCCTTGCCCGCCCGCCACGCGGGCTGCCGCCCCAGCGGTTGTGCTCCGCCGGGCACTGTCGATGAAAGACGATGGCCGCCACGAACGCAAGTGTCTGGCCGTCATGCGGTCCCGCAGCATGGGGACCTGGTTGACGCCGGGATGCTGGAAGACGCCGCCGACCGCCTGCTGGACCTGACCCTGGCGCGCGGCGCGCCCGACAATGTGAGCTTCGTCCTGGTCAGGTTCGACCTGGCTGCTGTCCGACTGGCGCAGTGCCTTGACGGACACGGTACGCGCTTGCAGATGGCGCCGGGGCATCAGGACCAAGGGGCAGATGACATGACGGGACGGACTGGGGCATTCAGGCGCGCGGCCATCGTGGCGGCACTCGGGCTGGCAGCCGCGCCCGCGCTGGCGGCGCCGACGCCGGCAGCGATGGCGACCGTCAAGCGGATCGAATCCAGCCCGCAGTTTGCCAGGGCCATGGCGGCGATTGATGCCGGCCACGACAAGTGGGTGGCCGACATCATCACCCTCACCGAGATCCCCGCGCCGCCCTTCAAGGAGGCGGTGCGCGCCAGGGCCTATCGCGACATGTTCGTCGCACGCGGGCTGACCGACGTGGAGATCGACGCGGAAGGTAATGTGACGGGCCTGCGCAAGGGCGGCGGGCAGGGCCTCATCGTCGTGTCGGCGCATCTCGACACGGTGTTTCCGGAAGGAACGCCAGTGAAGGTGCGCCGCGAGGGAGACCGGCTCTATGCGCCCGGCGTTGGCGATGACAGCACCGGGCTGGCCACGCAGCTGGCCTTCATCGATGCCATGAACGCCGCCGGCATCCGCACGAAGGCCGACATCTTGTTTGTCGGCACGGTCGGCGAGGAAGGCCGCGGCGACCTGCGCGGCGTGCGCCACCTGTTCACCAAGGGCAAGTACAAGGACCGCGCCAAGGCCTTCTTCTCGATCGACGGCGGCGGCATCGGCAGCCTCACGGTCGGCGGCGCCGGCTCGAAGCGCTATCGCGTCACCTTCAAGGGGCCCGGCGGCCACAGCTTCGGCGCCTTCGGCCTGGTCAACCCGATGACCGCCATGAGCCAGGCGGTTGTCGATCTCTACAAGGTCGGCGTGCCGAGCGATCCCAAGACGACCTACAGCGCCAGCGTGGTGGGCGGCGGCACCTCGGTCAACGCCATCCCCAACGAGGTGTGGATGGAGTTCGACATGCGCTCCGCCACCGCCGAGGAGCTGGCCAAGGTCGAACAGCGCTTCCTCGCCATTTTGAACGAGGCGGTGGCCACCGAGAATGCCGCCCGCTCCACCCGCGATGGCCGCGTCACCGTGGAACCGGTGCTGGTCGGCGACCGGCCGGCCGGTTCGACACCGCTGACCGCCGACATTGTGCAGTTCTCGACCGCTGCGCATGCCGCCGAAGGCGTCACGCTCAGCTACACCGCCAGTTCGACCGATTCCAACATTCCGATCAGCCTCGGCATTCCGGCCATCACCATCTCGCGCGTGGCGAGCGGCGGCCGCAACCATTCGCTGGAAGAATGGATCGGCGTCGAGAAGGCCGACAACGTCAAGCTGAAGCGCATCGGCCTCGCAACGATCCTGGCCACGGCCGGCATGTGAACCGCTGCGGGCGGTTCGGCCGGCGCCTCACTTTTCGCGGAAGGCGCTGTCGCTGATCTGGGTGAGCGGGCTGAGCAGATAGCTGAGCACGGACCGCTTGGGGCCGAGCAGATTGGCTTCGGCCAGCATGCCGGACCCCAGCGGCAGGCAGCGGCCGGATTTCGTCGGGAAACAGGCGGTGTTGAGCGCCACACGCACTAGGAAATGCACGGCGCCGGTGCGTTCATCCACCACCGCATCGGGCGCCACCGTCAGCACCGTGCCGTCGAGCGCGCCATAGATGCCATAATCATAGGCCGTCACCCGCACGCGGGCCTTCTGTCCAGGCTGCACGAAGCCGATGTCGGCTGGCGACACGCGCGCCTCCACCAGCAGCTTGTCGCCGGCCGGCACCATCTCCACCAGCGGCTCGCCCGGTGCCACCGCGGCGCCCGGTGTTGTCACCCTCAGGCGGCTGACGATGCCGGCCATCGGCGCGCGCACCTCGGTGCGGGCCAGCCGGTCAGCCAGCGCCGGCTGCTGTTCACTGCGGGCCGCCAGT
>NZ_WMHO01000144.1 GCF_010994245.1 Sandarakinorhabdus rubra | reverse complement strand
CTGGCCGGGCAGGGCGTGCAACGCCGGTTGGCGCGCGGGGAGACGCTGGTGCGCGCCGGGGACCGCAGCGCGCCGTGCGCCAACCTCCAGCGCGGGCTGATGAAGATCTGCCACACCACGCCGGCCGGGCAGGAGGTGATCGTGGGCTTGCTGTGGCCAGGCGACTTCATCGGCCAGTCGCTTGACGGCGAAGCGACGCATGATGTGGTGGCGCTCACGCCTGTCACCCTGTGCCAGTTTCCAGCGCCGGTGATGGCGCGCACCCTGGCAGAGCAACCGACGATGGAACGTGCGCTGCTGACCCGCACGCTGGCCGATGTGCGGCAGCTGCGCAGCCGGCTCGCCCAGCTGTCGCGCGCCACGGCGCTGGCCCGGGTGGCCGGGTTCATCGAGGAGACGGCACGGCGGCTGGGGACCGAGGCCGCCGCAGATGGCGTTGGGCCGGGCATGATCGCGCTGCCGCTCAGCCGCGGCGAGATGGCGGATCTGCTTGGTCTCACCATCGAGACGGTGAGCCGGCAGATGACGAAATTGCGCAGCGCCGGTGTGATCGGCCTGCCGGGTGGGCGCCGGGTGCTGATCCGTGATCCCGACGCGCTGGAGCAAGCGGCCGAGGGTGTGGCCTGACGGGAGAGCGAAGCATGAAGACCATCATTGTCCATATCGAGGGTGACGAGGGGCAGGATGCGCGCCTGCAGGTGGCGTTCGATCTGGCGCGGGCCAGTGGCGGCCACCTCGTCTGCGTGTCGGTGATGCCCTATGCCGCCTATGCGCTGGGCGATCCGGCCATGGGCGCCTTTCCGGTCACCACATTGATCGATGCCGTGGAGGCCCGACGCCGCGAGGAGCGGGTGCAGGTGGAAGCCCGGCTGAAGAGCGAGGGCGTGAGCTGGGAGTGGCATTCGGCCGATGGCGACAGTGCCGACCGCCTGGTGGAGCATGCCCGCCTCGCCGATGTCGTGGTGATGAGCGCCGGACCGTTCGCCCGGGCCGCACAGATGACGCTGGGGATCACCGGCGATGTGGCGGTGCGGGCGCCGGTCCCCGTTCTGGCCGTGCCGCCCGGCGCCCGCGGCCTCGCCGTGTCGGGCCCGGCGCTGATCTGCTGGGATGGCGGGCAGGAAGCGGCCAATGCCATGCGCCAGGCGCTGCCTCTGCTCAAGTTGGCATCCAACGTCACCCTGCTGACGGTGGCCGAGAAGGACAGTCCGTTCACGGCGCGCCGAGCCGCGGCCTATCTGTCGCGGCTGGGCGTCCATGCCGATGTGATGGAGCGCGACGGCGGCGGCGCCAGTGTCGAGCAGGTGATCCGCAGCGTGGCCGCCGAATGCCGGGCCAGCCTCATCATCCAGGGGGCCTATGGCCACAGCCGCTTGCGCGAAATGCTGTTCGGCGGGGTGACACGCGGCCTGCTGAGCGATGCGCCGGTGCCGTTGCTGCTGTCACATTGATCCAGATCAAGGACGGGCCGCCTGGGGGCTGCCAGTCTGCTCCTCAAGGCCGGACGCGGGTCCGGCCCGGATGGAGTGACCGATCATGAAGTTCGAATTTCGTGCCGAAGGCCAGGAAACCGGCAGCGCAACCTCGCTTGGCCCATCTGAACATAGTTTAAGGCAGCTGGAATTCGACTTGCCGAACAAGCTGTTGGTTCAGCTGGCCGGGGCAGCTTCGGTGTATCTTGCCGCAATGTATGTTGCCTTCCGGGGTGGTTCCGGGCTCGGATTGGCCTTCGTGATATTCGGCGTTGTGCTGGTTGGCTATTACGGCCTTCCGATCGTCCTGCAGAGGGCGTCGGGGCCGCGGCAGCACCAGCCCGGCGGCCGGCAAGAGTGGAGCGTGGATACGGCGACCGGCCGGCTTTCGGGCGGCGCCCTCTATGCCCAGGTGATGACGGTGCCGCTGGTGATGGTCGGATGGGCCCTCATCATGGCCGTGATGATGTAAGCTCCGGCGCGGCCAACCGCTTCGCCGACATCTTGAGGAGAGATGGGGCAAAAGAGGTTGGTTCGCGTTCCGCACTGCTTCCCGTCTCCCACCCATCCTCCGGGGAGTTGGTGCCGGGGCCGCGATCAACGGAAGGCCGCCGTGCCGGGCAGGCGCGGCGGCCTTCCTCTGTTCTTCGCCTTTCGATTCAGGCGGCCTTTCGGCCCGCGGCGGCTTGCGCCAGCCGCCACAGTTTTTCCGGCGTCGCCGGCATCTCCACCTGCTGGCCGCCCAGCGCGTCTATGATGGCGTTCATCACCGACGGCATGGCACCGATCGTGCCAGCCTCGCCGCAGCCCTTCACGCCCAGCGGGTTGGTGGGTGACGGTGTGTTGAGCGTTTCGAACAGCACCGCCGGCGGCATCATGTCGGCGCGCGGCACGCCATAGTCCATGAAGCTGCCGGTCAGGAGCTGGCCGGCGTTGTCGTAGACGATGTTCTCGATCACCGCCTGGCCCAGCCCCTGCGCGATGCCGCCGTGGATCTGGCCTTCCACCAGCATCGGGTTCACCAGGACGCCGAAATCATCGACCAGGCAATAGCGGGTGACGGCAATCACGCCGGTGTCCGGATCAAGCTCCACCTCGGCGATATGGCAGCCGTTGGGGAAGGTGGGGGCGGGTTTGCCCTCCTTGGTCAGATAGCGGCTGCGGCCATCAAGCGCGCCCGGGTGGCGGCTGGCCAGTTCCGCCCAGCTCAGCGTGGCATTGCTACCGCGTGCCCGGAACAGGCCATCGGCATAATCCACCTCGCTGCCCAGATCGGCTGCGGCGAGCGCACTGCCGCGCGCGATCATGTCGTCCGCGCTCTGCAGCACGGCGCCGCCGCCAAACGCCATCGATCGCGACCCCCCGGTGCCGCCGCCCACATCCATGCGCGTCGTGTCACCCTGCACGATGCTGATCTGCTCCATCGGCACGCCGAGCCGGGCGGCCAGCACCTGGGCATAGACGGTTTCATGGCCCTGGCCGTTGGACTGGGTGCCCACCGCCATCTCGATGTGGCCATCGGCAGCCACCTTCACGTCGGCATGTTCCTCGTTGCCGCCGCCGCCGGCGATCTCGACATAATAGGCCATGCCGCGGCCCAGCAGCTTGCCGCGGGCTGCAGCCGCGGCCTTGCGGGCGGGAAAGCCCGCCCAGTCCGCCACCTGCTTGGCGCGTTCGAGCACGGCGGGGAAATTGCCGATGTCGAAGGTGAGGCCCAACCCGTTGTCGTGCGGCAGTTCGGCCGGCAGCAGCAGGTTCTTGGCGCGGATCTCGTCCACGGCAAGGCCCAGTTCGCGGGCGGCGGCCTCGATCAGCCGCTCCATGATATAGGCCGATTCCGGCCGGCCGGCGCCGCGATAGGCGTCCACCGGGGCGGTGTTGGTGACAACACCGTGGACAAGATTGTGGATGGCCGGGATGCGGTAGACGCCGCCCATGATGCGACCGCCGGCGACAGTCTGGATGGCGGGGCCATACTGGGCCTGATAGGCGCCGAGGTCAGACCAGGTCTCCACCTTCAGCGCCAGGATGCGGCCCTCCGCGTCGAGCGCCAGCGCCGCCTCGCTTTCCATGGCGCGGCCGTGCGTGTCGGTCTGGAAGGCGTCGCTGCGCTCACCGGTCCACTTCACCGGGCGGCCAAGGTGCCGAGCGGCGTGGAGGACCAGCGCATATTCAGGATAGAGGAAGGTCTTCATGCCAAAGCCGCCGCCGACATCGTGGGTGACGACCCGCACCTGATCTGGCGCCACGTTGAGGACGGCCTTGGCCAGCATGCCCTGCATCGCCGCCACGCCCTGACTGCCGGTGGTCAGCGTGAAGCCCTCGCCTGTCGCATATTCGCCAAGCGCGGCGCGCACCTCCATCGAGGTCGGCGCGATGCGGTTCTGGATGATCTTCAGGCGCGTGACGTGCGGGGCGGCGGCGATGGCCGCGTCCACGGCGGCGCCGTCACCCACCTGCCAGTCGAACAGGCTGTTGGACCTGGCCTCCGGCCAGATGGCCGGGGCGCCGGGCGCGAGGGCCGCCGCAATGCTGGCCACCACCGGAAGTTCCGCATAGTCGACGAAGATCGCCTCGGCCCCGGCGCGCGCCGCCTCGCGGGTTTCGGCCACCACGAAGGCGACACCATCGCCCACGAAGCGCACGCGGTCATCGGCCAGCAGCAGGCGCGGTGTCTTCACGTCGCCCGACAGCGGCACCAGGCAGGGAACGGGGCCATAGCCGGCGATGTCGCGGTGGGTGTAGACGGCAACCACGCCCGGCACCTCGAGCGCCGCCGAGATGTCGATGCTCCTGATCTCGGCGTGGGCATGGGGCGAGCGCAGGGTGACGCCATAGAGCATGCCCGGCCGTGCCAGATCGTCGGTATAGCGGCCCTGGCCGGTGAGCAGGCGGGCATCCTCGACACGCAGGGTCGATTGTCCGGTTCCGAACTTCATCTGTCCATCTCCTCAAGGCATGCGGCCAAGCCGGCGTGATAATCGGGGTAAAGCAGCGACAAGCCAAGCAGCCTTTTCATGCGGCCATTGGCCACCCGCCGGCATTCGCCATAAAAGGCGCGGCCCATCGGTGACAGGCCGGCGGCGTCCAGCGGCACCAGCGGCGGCACCTCCAGCCCCTGCAGACGGGCGGCAGCGGCGGTCACCGCCTCGCCGGGGGCGGGCAGATCATCCGCGATGTTGTAGATGCCGGGCGGCCCGCCGCCCATGCTGGCCAGCACGGCGCGGGCGATATCATCGACATGGATGCGGCTGAACACGTGGCCCGGCTTGTCGATGCGCGCCACAGGCCCGGCGCGCAGTCGGTCGAGCGCCGAGCGGCCGGGGCCATAGATGCCGGGCAGGCGAAAGACGCGCACCTCGGGGTGCAGAGCCTCCCAGGCAGCGTCGGCGGCCATCCGGCCATCACGGCGGCCGTTCCGGGCCGCGCTTTCATCCACCCAGGCGCCGCCGGCATCGCCATAGACGCCGGTGGATGACAGATAACCCACCCAGCGCGCCGGCGCGGCGGCAATCGCGGGCCCGTGCGCCACCAGCACGGGATCATGCCCTTCCGGAGCGGGCGGCACCGAGGAGAGGATGTGGCTGGCGCTGGCGATGACACCGGGCAGCGCCGGATCATCGAGTGTCAGCACGCCGGGGCCGGGGCGGGAGCGCACGGCGGTGACGGCAAACCCCGCTGCACGCGCGCGCGCCGCAATGCGGGCGGCGCTATAGCCAAGGCCAAGGACAAGCAGGTGCATGGCGCCGTACATAGGCGCCGACGGCGCCCGTGCCCAGCCGTGCGACACTATCAATTGACAGCTTGTCGCACCCGTCGTGGCTGGCACCATTGGCCTCATGCTGAGCCGGGCCGATGATTATCCAATCCACCAGACGCCCGAGCCGATCGCGGTGGCCGGCACCGATCGCAACTTCTACGACCGGTATTTCTTCAGCGCGCAGGCCCCCGATGGCAGCGCGGTGGTGGGCGTGGCGCTGGGCGTCTATCCGCACCTCAACATCATCGATTGCGCGGTGTCGGTGCTGCACGCCGGCCAGCAACACAGCCTGTTTGCCAGCCGCATCCTGCATGGCGAGCGCATGGAGCTCAGCATCGGGCCGGTGACGCTGACCGTGCTGGAGCCGCTGCAGCGCCTGTCCTTGAGCATCGCCCCGAACGACACCGGCATCCATGGCGCGCTGACCTTCGAGGGCCGCGCCGCACCGATCCTCGAGCCGCGATTCATCCGCCGCAGCGGCACCCGCACCCTGATGGACGTGACCCGCATGACGCAGGGCGGCCACTGGCAGGGCCGGATCAGCGCGGCCGGGGTGACGCACGATCTGGATGGCTGGCGCGGCACCCGCGATCGCAGCTGGGGTGTGCGCCCGATCGGCGCGTCCGAGCCGCAGGCCGTGCAGCCGCCGGTGCCGCCGCAATTCTTCTGGCTGTGGACGCCAACCGCCTTTGATGACTGGCACCTGTTCTTCCATTCCAACGATGATGAGCATGGCCGCCCATGGAACCGCGCCGGCGTGCTGGTGCGGCTGAAAGACGGGGCCGAGTTCGCGCTGGAAGACCCGCGCATGGCGCTGGCGTTCCGGCCCGGCAGCCGCCATGCCGGCGCCGCCCGACTGGAAGCGCGGCTACCCGACGGCACGCCGGTGAGCGTGGATTTCACCCTTCGCGACAACTTCATGATGCGCGGGCTGGGCTATGCCCACCCGGTGCGCGGCCATGGCATGTTCCAGGGTGACGGCGTGGTGGCGCACGAGGTGATTGAACTGGCCGATGTTGATCCGGCCAGCCCGATGAACGCCCATGTCCAGGGCCTGGCCGAGGCGCGGCTGGTGATCGGCAAGGCAGCACCGGTGCCGGGGCGCGGTCTGTTCGAGCAGTTGATGATCGGGCCACATGCACCATCGGGCTTCCGGGAGCTGTTCGACCTTGCCGGCTGAACGGCTTGCCCGCGTCCTGTCCGCGCGCTGGGGGGAGGAGGTCAGCATATCCGGCCTCAAGCGCTTTCACGGCGGATCGGCGCGGCAGACCTATCGCTTTGATGCGATCGGCGCGTCGGGCCGGCGCGAGGCGCTGGTGCTGCGCCGCGACCCGCCATCGAGCCTGATCGAGACCGATCGCTTGTCCGAGTATCGCGCGCTCGAATGCTTTGCCGGCAGCGACGTGCCGGTGCCCGAGCCGCTCTGGTGCGAAACGGAGGCGGAGAGTTTCGGCTCGCCCGGCTTCCTGATGCGCGAAGTGGGCGGCGGCATGGCGGCTGGCCTGCTGGAACCCGAACCCTATGGCGCCCATGCCGGCGCCATCGGCATGCAATTGTTCACCGCGCTCGGCCGCATCCACGCGGCGCCGCCGGAGCGGGCCTGCCTCACCGCCATGGCCCCCACCGATGCCGCGCCGGCACGGCTGGCGCACTGGCGCCG
>NZ_WMHO01000143.1 GCF_010994245.1 Sandarakinorhabdus rubra | reverse complement strand
AAGCCGCCGCCCGGCTGGGCGCGCCGGTGGTGGAACTCCATACCGGGCCGTACGCGCACGCCGTGGAGCCCGCCGACGTGGCCGCCGAACTGGACCGGCTGACGCGGGCGGCCGAGATGGGCGCGGCGCTGGGGCTGGAAATCCATGCCGGCCACGGCCTCACCTATGACAATGTCGCAGCCGTCGCGGCGCTGCCGCAACTGGCCGAGCTCAACATCGGGCATTTCCTGGTGGGCGAAGCGGTGTTCGTCGGTCTGGGCGCGGCGATCCGCCGGATGCGCGACCTGATGGACGCCGCCAGACCTTGGGCGCCGGCGTGAGCAGCCTGATGGTGCCCTCCGGCCTGGCCCTGATCGGGCTGGGATCGGACCTGTGCAACATCGAGCGCATCGAGCGCAGCATCGAGCGGTTCGGCCACCGCTTCATCAATCGCATCTTCACCGAGACCGAGCAGGCCAAGGCCGATCGCCGCAGCCTCACCCGGGCGGCCACTTATGCCAAGCGCTTCGCCGCCAAGGAGGCCTGTGCCAAGGCGCTGGGCACGGGATTCCGACAGGGCGTGTTCTGGCGCGACATGGGCGTTGTCAACCTGCCTTCGGGCCAGCCGACCCTGAACCTTGCCGGCGGCGCCGCGGCAAGGCTGGCGCAAATGACCCCTGCCGGGCATAAGGCGGCAATTCATCTGACGATGACCGACGACCATCCGTGGGCACAGGCCATCGTGCTGATCACTGTGAGTATTGCATGACCGAAGGAACCAGCGGCGCCGTGGCGACGAAGAAGAAGATCAATTGGGCCGAGGAAGCCTGGCAGCTGTTCCTGCTGGCGCTGGCCGTGCTGGCCGTCCACACCGCCGTGGCCAAGCCTTTCTACATCCCGTCGGGATCGATGCTGCCGACCCTGCTGGTTGGCGACCGGCTGATCGTGTCGAAATATCCCTATGGCTATTCCTATCTGTCGCCCTCGCTCAACGTGCTGCCGAAGATGGAAGGCCGGCTGTTCGGCAGTCTGCCGGAACGCGGCGACATCGCGGTGGTGAAATCGCCGATCGGCCAGGATGACTGGATCAAGCGGGTGATCGGCCTGCCGGGTGACACGGTGCAGATGAAGGATGGCCAGCTGTGGCTGAACGGCCAGCCGGTGCCCAAGGTGAAGGTGGCCGACACGGTGATGACGGTGACGCCGAACAGCGACTGCACCGGGCTGGTGGACGCGCAATATCGGGTGATCACGCCCGACGGCGCCACCGAATGCCATTTCCCCACTTATCGCGAGACGCTGCCGGGCGGGCGGTCCTACCTCGTGCTCGATCTCGCTACCCTGCCGCAGGACAATACCGAGCCGGTGATCGTGCCGGAGGGCCACCTGTTCCTGATGGGCGACAACCGCGACAACAGCGAGGACAGCCGCTTTGCAGCCGAGATCGGCGGGCTGGGCCTGCTGCCGGTGGAAAATGTCGTCGGCCGCGCCGAGTTCACCACCTTCAGCCTGGATGGCTCGACCAGCTTCAACCCGCTGACCTGGATCACCGCATTGCGCAACCGCTGGTTCCTCAGCCTGCGCGACTGATCCGGTTATTCGGTGGGGCGGGCCGCTAGCAGCTCGATATCGAATTCCAGCACCGCACCCGGCGGAATGACCCCGCCGGCGCCCTGCGCGCCATAGGCCAGCGCCGGCGGCACCACGAAATGATATTTCGAACCGACCGGCATCAGCTGCACGCCTTCGGTCCAGCCCGGGATCACCTGGTCGAGCGGAAAGGCCGCCGGCTGGCCGCGGCTGTAGCTGGAATCGAACACCGTGCCATCGATCAGCTTGCCTTCATAATGCACCAGCACCGTGTCGCGCGCGCCGGGCTTCGGGCCGGTGCCTTCGCGGATGACGCTGTACTGCAGGCCGGATGCGGTGGTGATCACGCCGGGCTTGTCCTTGTTGGTGGAGAGGAACTTCATGTCGGCGGTGCGCACGGCGGCCACCTGCCCCTGCGTGCCGGTATAGACCAGCACGCCCACCACGGCGAGGACCACGGCGCCGGCCGCCAGCCATTTGCCGATGCCCACACCGCCCGCGCTGCCTGCCTGTCCTGACATGATGGTTCCTGACTGTTCCTGCAGATGCCGGATGAAACTGGCCGTTACATGACGAGAGCCGGGCGGGGGGTCAACCCTGCCCGGCTCTCCGGTCAATCGCGTGTGGCGCGTTACTTGATGCCGTCGCGCTCCATGCGCTTGCGCTCCAGCTTGCGGGCGCGGCGCACGGCGGCAGCCTTTTCACGGGCGCGCTTTTCCGAAGGCTTCTCGTAATGGCGGCGCAGCTTCATCTCGCGGTACACGCCTTCACGCTGCAACTTCTTCTTCAGGGCGCGAAGGGCCTGGTCGACATTGTTGTCGCGAACCAAGATTTGCATGAGCTGCCGTCACTCCAGTCGGTTGTGGGGCAACGCCGCCCCGATCATCGGTTTCAGAATCAGATTCCGTAGAAAATGATGAACCCGCCGAGTCGGCCCGGCGGGATACCGCTGGGGCGATAGCAGATGGCCCGATGCGACGCAATATCGGCTGGGAAGCGCCGGCCAGCCGCGATAAGGAGAGCCATGGCCGACGATACTCCGCTTGCCGAACTGGCCCCCCGCCTCGTCGCGGCGATGCTGCCGCATGTGCCCTTCGACGGCTGGACAGCCAAGGCATTGGCAGCCGCGGCCGCCGACCTGGGCATCGATCCCGATATCGCAGGCCTCGCCGTTCCCGATGCCGAGACCATGCTGACCCTGTGGACCGCGCGAGCGAACGCCGGCATGGCCGAGGCGATGGCCGGCGCCCACAATCTGAAGATCCGCGAGCGCATTCGCATGGCACTGGTGACGCGGCTGGAACAGGGCGACCGCGAGGTGACGCGCCGGGCGCTCAGCCTGCTGGCCCGACCGGAACATGCCTCCCTGTCGGCGCGGCTGCTGTGGCAGGCGGCCGATGCCATGTGGCGGGCGGCCGGCGACACCGCCACCGACTACAACCATTACACCAAGCGGGCGATTCTTTCGGCCATATACTCTGCGACGCTGCTGCACTGGACGCAGGACGACAGCGAGGATTTCGCCACCACCAGGGCCTTCATCGACCGCCGCATCGAAGGCGTGATGCGTTTCGAGAAGACCAAGGCCAAGCTGACCGGCATGATGGGCAAGCTGCCCGATCCGGCGCGCATCCTGGGCCGCCTGCGCTATCCGGTCGTTTAACACTGGCGCGCTCCGCGCAGAGTTGATAACGGTTCGCAACTTTCCGCTGCCGGACCCCGCGTTTGACCGTTTCCGCCCCTCACCGCCCGATCGACGCGCTGGCCATTGGCGAGGTGGCGTTGATCGCTGCCATCGATCGTGCCGGCCTGGCGCCCGATACTGCGCAGCGCCTGTGCGAACTGGGCTTCGATGAAGGCGTAGACGTGGAGATCCTGCACCGCGCCCCGTTCGGTGGCGATCCCATCGCCGTGCGCGTTGGCAACATGGTGGTGGCGCTGCGCCGCGACATGGCCCGGCTGATCGAGGTGGAGGCATGAACGCGCCGGTTTCGGGCCTGGCGCGCACGCCGATGGTCGCGCTGGTCGGCAATCCCAATGCCGGCAAGACCAGCCTGTTCAACGCGCTGACCGGCAGCCGCCAGAAGGTCGGCAACTATCCGGGCGTCACCGTGGAGCGCAAGGCCGGGCGGCTGGCCCTGCCGGATGGCCGGGTCTGCGATCTCATCGATCTGCCCGGTACCTACAGCCTTGATCCGCGTTCGCCGGATGAGGCGGTGACCCGCGATGCCATCTTCGGCCGCATCGCCGGTGAGCGGCCGCTGGATGCCATCGTCGCGGTGATCGATGCCACCAACCTCCGCAACCATCTGCGCTTCGTGCTCGAACTGAAGGCGCTCGATCTGCCGTTGGTGGTGGCGCTGAACATGGTCGATCTCGCCGCGCGCGACGGCATCGTGGTGGACGCCGCCCGGCTGGCCGATCTTCTGGGCCTGCCGGTGGTGGAAACCGTGGCGGTCAGAAAGCGCGGGCTGGACGCGCTGGGGGCGGCGCTGGCGGCCCGCATCGGCAACGCCGCGCCGGCACTGCCAGAGGACCGGCCATCGGACGTGCGCGCTCTCCAGAAACAGGCGCGCGCTCTGGCTGCCACGGTGGAGACCTCGAGCGGCGCCGCGCGGCGCTGGTCGCAGCGGATCGATGCCGTCGCGCTGCATCCAGTGATTGGTCCGCTGCTGCTGGCGACCATATTGTTCTTCATGTTCCAGGCGGTGTTCAGCTGGGCGGAAACCCCCAAGAGCTGGCTGGAAGCCGGAATCGCCGTATTACAGGCGGCGCTCACCGCGGCGTTGCCCGAAGGCGTGCTGTTGTCCCTGCTCAACGATGGCGTGCTGGCGGGGGTTGGCGCGGTGGTGGTGTTCTTGCCGCAGATCCTGATCCTGTTCGCCTTCATCATCGCACTCGAGCAGTCCGGCTACATGACGCGCGCTGCCTTCCTGATGGACCGGCTGATGGCGCGGGTGGGCCTCAATGGCCGCGCCTTCATCCCGCTGCTTTCCAGCTTTGCCTGCGCCATCCCCGGCATCATGGCCACGCGCACCATCGATTCGCCGCGCGACCGGCTGACCACCATCCTGATCGCCCCGCTGATGACCTGTTCGGCGCGCCTGCCGGTCTATGCCGTGGTGATCGGCGCCTTCATCCCGACGCGCAATGTGGGTCCGTTCGGCCTGCAGGGGCTGGTGCTGTTCGCGCTCTACATCGCCGGCATCGTGGGCGCTCTGGTCGCTGCCTTTGCCTTGCGGCGTACCGTCACGAAAGGCGCTGCGCCGCCCTTCCTGATGGAGATGCCCAAGTATCAATGGCCGGCCCCACGCGACCTCGGGCTGGGCCTCTATGGCCGGGCCACCGCCTTCCTCACCCGCGCCGGCACCATCATCCTCGCCTCCACGATCGTGCTGTGGGGGCTGGCCAGCTGGCCGCAGCCGCCGGAGAACGCGGTGAAGCCGGGCATCGAATACAGCCTGGCCGGCCGGATCGGAGCAGCGCTGGAGCCGATCTTCGCTCCCATAGGCTTCAACAAGGAAATCGCCATCGCGCTGGTGCCGGGCATGGCGGCCCGCGAAGTGGCGGTGTCGGCGCTGGGCACCGTCTATGCGCTGCAGGGGGTGGACGAGGAGAATGCCGGAAGCCTGATCGACCAGCTGCGCAGCGCCTGGCCGCTGCCCACCGCGCTCGCGTTCCTCGCCTGGTTCGTGTTCGCGCCGCAGTGCATCTCCACGCTCGCCATCACGCGGCGAGAGACCGCCAGCTGGCGCTGGCCGATCTTCATGTTCACCTATCTGTTTGCCGCCGCCTATATTGCGGCAGGCCTGACCTTCCACATCGCCAGCGCCCTCATACCCGCAAGCTGATCCCGGCCGGCTGACTGGCCGGCAGCGCCAGGGGGGCGCTGCCGGCCAGGCGTGCCGCGGCAGGGAACGCTAGGCCGCGGCGCGCACCATGCGGGTGCGCCGCAGCGACGCCCCGACAAGACCAAAACCGGCAATCATTAGGGCCCAGCTTTCGGGTTCAGGCACCGCGCCGGCAGACAGGCCGACGAGCCCACCGCTGCCGATGCTGCCCAGCAGGGTGGGCGACCCGCTGGCAAGATCGATGCCATAGAGGCTGCTGCCGACGTTGAAATAACCAAGGCCACTACGCGGCGCGATGTCGAAGCCCAGCATCTGGGAATTGTCGAGCGCGAAGCCCAGCGGCGCATAGGCCATGCCCGACAGGTCGGTGCTGACATAGGTGCCGGCATTGGCGTTGGTGGAGCGCACCAGAGCGCCAGTGCGGGCATCGATGCCGAACAGCCGGGTGCTGGTCGCCCCGGCAATGCTGTTGGTGTAGGCGACCGCGAGCAGATCGAACGGCGACTGGCCGTTGAGCGTCAGCGCACCGTCGCTGATGGTGCCGGGCGGCGAAACATTCGTGTTGATGCGCAGATTCTGGTTGGCATCGCTCACCACCCGCAGCCGGTCGACCGTCGGGTTGAAGTCGAACCCGAAGCTGGTGCCGGTCAACGCCGCCGACACCGCGCCAAGATTGGTGGCGGTGTAGCTGCGGCCGGTCGCCTCCAGTCGATAGACATTGCCGCTGCTGCCCAGCGCATAGAGCAGGCGATCAACCGGGCGGCGATCGATGCCCAGCAGCGAGTCGCCGGCCGCGAGGCCCGAGATGGCGCGATCGGACAGGATGCTGCCCGGCGCGCTGGCGTCGAAGCTGACGATCCGGTTGTCGGCGGTCAGGCCATAGATGGTGTCGGCATGGGCCGCCGGTGCCATGACGGCAGCCGCCAGCACGGCCGCCCTGAGGCGGCCCGCGATGCGCTTGAACATGAACTTGTCCCTCCAGTGCTGCCCTGCATCCCGCAGAGAGTTTGGCGTTCCCGAAAGGGTTTACGGGGCCGGCAGAGGTGTCGATGCAGGGGGCGGTCGAAATGTTTACGGCAGTTTAATTTGTCGCAGCCCAGCCGTCAGCGGCGCTGGGCAAAGAAGGCCTTCAGCAGCAGCGCCGCCTGGGTTTCGGCAACGCCGGCCACGACTTCGGGCCGGTGATGCGCCTGGGGGTGGCTGAACACGCGGGCGCCGTGCGCCACCCCGCCCGACTTCGGATCGGCAGCGCCATAGACCAGCCGCTCGATGCGCGCCGCCCCGATGGCCGCCGCGCACATGGCGCAGGGCTCCAGCGTGACGGTGAGGGTGCAGCCCACCAGGCGCTCTGAGCCAATCGCAGCGCACGCCGCCCTTATGGCCAGCAGCTCGGCGTGGGCGGTGGGATCGTTGAGCTCGCGCGTGCGGTTGCCGGCGCTGGCCAGCATCACGCCGGCGGCGTCGCTGATCACCGCGCCCACCGGCACCTC
>NZ_WMHO01000142.1 GCF_010994245.1 Sandarakinorhabdus rubra | reverse complement strand
TGCCGGCCGCGCGCCGCGTCCAGCCGACCAAAGCGCCGCAGTGCCTCGCGCCGGCTGCCGGTGGGGATGCCGGGGCCGTGATCGCCCACCAGCAGCCGGGCGCCGCTGTCGGTGTTCTCCACGCCCAGTTCGATGATCTTGCCGGCCGCGCCATAGCGCAGCGCGTTGTCGATCAGGTTGGCGAGCGCCCGGCCCAGCAACTGGCGATGGGCACGGGCGATCACCCGGGTCAGGCCGGGCTGCACCTTCATCGTCACGCCGGCATCCTCGGCCAGCGGCTCATACATGTCGGCCAAGTCGGTCACCATCGCCGACAGGTCGACATCGGTGAAGCTGTCGCGGCCGATGCCGGCCTCCGCGCGGCTGATCTCCAGGCTGTTGTCGAGCATGCCGAGCAGCGAATCCGCCTCGGCCGACACGGCTGCCAGATCGGCGGCATCAACGGTCGTGCCTTCGCCCAGCTTGTCGATGCGCGCCTTCAGCCGGGTGAGCGGGGAGCGCAGGTCGTGCGCCAGCCCGTCGGTGACGGCGCGCAGTTCGTCGAGCAGGGCGCCGATGCGCGCCAGCATCACGTTGAAGGCCTGGCCCATGCTGTCGAAGGCGTCGCCGGGCGGGCCATCGGGCACCGCCACGCGGGCATCGAGCTTGCCGGCTGTCACCTCGCCCACCACGTCGGCGATGCCGCGCGCCCGGTCCTCGATGATGCGCGAAATCACCCGGCTCGACAGCCAGGCCAGCAGCAGCGCCACCGGCAGCGCCAGCGCCAGCGTGCGGGTGAGGGTGCGCTGCAACAGCACCTCGGCTTCCAGGCTGCGGCCGATCAGCAGGCGATAGCCATCCGGCATCGGCCGTGCGGTCACCATGTAGGGGGCGGTATCCCCCTGTTCGGACTGCATGGCCGGCACCCGGTAGTAGCCGCTGTCCACCGGCACGTCGGCCGGCCAGCGGGCCAGGTTGCCGAGCAGCAGAACCCCTTGGGCATCGGCAAGGTGAATCACCAATGGCCCTGGCACACCCAGTTCGCCATCAAGGATGGTGACCGCGCTTTCGATGCCCTCGCTGCGCCAGGCGGCCAGCGCGGCATCGGCAATGGCGTCCACGCGCGCCTGTGCCTCGGCCTCCACCTGGCTCTGGGTGGCGCGTTCGAGGAGGATCAGGAGCAGGCTGGATCCCACCAGCAGCACGATGAAGAACAGCGCGCTGATCCGCGCCGTGGTGGTGCGCGGCGACAGGCGTGTGCTCAGGCGGTGCAGAAAAGTTGGTGTCCAGAAGGAGGGGCCGGGGCGCGGCATCAGTGCGGCCTCCATCGGGCCTGGCGGGCTGGCCGTTCGCGGATCAGACCGAAACCGGTTCGCCGCCCACGCGGTATCCGGCGCCGCGCACCGTCTGCACGATATTGCCGGCGCCGCCTTCATCCAGCTTCTTGCGCAGGCGGCTCACATGCACGTCGATCACGTTGGTGCCCGGATCGAAATGATAATCCCACACGCCTTCCAGCAGCATGGACCGGGTGACGACCTGGCCCTTGTGGCGCACCAGATATTCCAGCAGGCGAAACTCGCGCGGCTGCAAATCGATGCGACGGCCGGCCCAGGTGACGCGGCGCGCGAGCAGATCAAGCTCCAGATCGCCTTCCACCAGCCGGGTCACCTCGCCGCCAGTCTTGCCGCGGCGCTGCACGGCCTCCAGCCGGGCGAGCAGCTCGGCAATCTCGAACGGCTTGGTGACATAATCATCGGACCCGGCGCGCAGGCCCTTCACACGCTCATCAAGGCTGGCGAGCGCCGAGAGCATCACGACCGGCGTGTTGTTGCCGCTGGCGCGCAGGCGGGACAACAAGGTGAGGCCATCCAGTTCCGGCAACATCCGGTCGAGCACGATGGCGGCATAATGGCCGGCCATGGCCAGTTCCAGGCCAAGGACTCCATCGCCGGCAATATCAACGTGGTAGCCAGCTTCACGCAGGCCCTGCGCGACATGTTCGGCCACGGTGGCATCGTCTTCGACGCACAGGATATTGTTCATGTCTGTGACTTTATGCCGCTTTGCGGCATGAAAACAAGACCCGGTTTGTTCGACTTTGCATTTCACCTCGCCGGGGCTGGCTGCTAAGGCGCTGGACATGACCGCGCGACTGTTTCTGTGGCTGGTCGCGGCCATCACCTTCATCGTGATCGCCGCGGCGCTGACCTGGCGGCTGGCCGGTGACCGGCTGCTCACCGCGGCGCTGGTGCCGGGCAGTGCCTTCGACAAGGCGGCGGCCGGGCCGGCCTATGATTATGCGCGGGCGCAAAGCTGGGCGGCGCGCCCCGGCATGGCAGCAGACCCCACCAGCTTCCGGCCCGAAGGCGCAGCACCGCAGGCCAAGGGGAGCGTGCCGGTGTTCTTCATCCCCCCCACCGCCGCCTTCGGCACTGCACAATGGAACGGCCGTTCCGGCGAGGGCGAGACGGGCAAGCGGCTGGCCGGATTCCTGCGCACCGAGGCCAGCGCGCTGGCCAACGCTGGCCCGCTGTGGGCGCCGCACTATCGCCAGGCCGTGCTGGGCAGCTTCCTGGCCGACGCACCGGACACCAGAGCCAGCGCGCGGGCGGCACGCGATCTGGCCTATGCCGACGTGAAGGCGGCGTTTGCGGCTTTTCTCGCCGCCCAGCCGAAGGACAGCCCCATCGTGCTGGCCGGGCACAGCCAGGGGGCGCTGCACCTGATGCGCCTGATGGCCGAGGAGGTGGCGGGCACCCCGCTCGCCGGCCGGGTGGTGGCGGCCTATGTGGTGGGCTGGCCGGTTTCGGTGTCCGCCGATCTGCCGGCGCTGGGCCTGCCGGCCTGCACGGCGCGCGCGGAGGCCGGATGCGTCCTGTCGTGGCAGAGTTTTGCCGAGCCGGCCGAGCCGAGGGCGATCCTCGCCATCTATGACAGCAGCAACGGACTCACCGGCAGGCCACGGCGCGGCACGCCCATGCTGTGCAGCAATCCCCTGACGGGCGGTACCGGCGGCAGCGCGCCAGCGAGCGCGAACCCCGGCAGCCTGGTGCCGTCGGCCAGCCTGGAACAGGGCCGGCTGGTCAGCCCCGGCGTGCCGGCGCGCTGCGATGCGCGAGGGCTTCTGCTCATTGGCGAGGCGCCAAGTGGCTATCCGGCCTTCGTGCTACCCGGCAATAATTTCCACGTGTTCGATTATCCGTTGTTCTGGCAGGCCGTGCGGCAGGACGTGGCGGCGCGTGCGGCGGTGTGGGCAAAGGCGCATTGATCACGGCCCCGATCACTGGCAGCGCTCCCGAATTCGCGGCGCTGCTGCCCACCGGGGGGCGCCTGGGCGGGCTGGATGTCGGCACCAAGACGATCGGCCTCGCCACCTGCGATGCCGGCTGGGCCTTTGCCAGCCCGGCCCATACCATCGCCCGCACGAAGTTCGCCGCCGATCTGGCCGCGCTGAAGGACTGGGCGGGGCGCGAGCGGCTCGCCGGCTTGGTGATTGGCCTGCCATTGAGCATGGACGGCAGCGATTCGCCGCGCACCCAGTCAGTCAGGGCCTTTGCCCGCAACGTGGCGCCGCTGGGGCTGCCGGTGCTGTTGTGGGATGAACGCTGGTCCACCGCGGCTGTCGAGCGTGCGATGATCGCCGAGGATCTGTCGCGCGCGCGCCGCGCCGAACGGGTGGACAGGCTCGCCGCCAGCTATATCCTGCAGGGCGCGATCGATGCCCTTTCCCGCTGGAGAGACTGATGAGCTGCCTGACCCCCGAGGCCCGTGCCGTGTTGTTCGAACACGCGACCGAACGGCCCTTTTCCTCGCCGCTGAACGATGAAAAGCGCCAGGGCGACTATCATTGCGCTGGCTGCGGGGCGCTGCTCTACCGGTCCGCCACCAAGTATAACTCCGGCTCCGGCTGGCCGAGCTTCTGGGACGCGGTGGAGGGTGCCGTGGCGACCCGCACCGACACCAGCCATGGCATGGTCCGCACCGAGGTGCATTGCGCCGGGTGCGGCGGCCATCTCGGCCATGTCTTCCCCGATGGCCCGCGGCCAACGGGGCTGCGGCATTGCATCAACGGCCTCGCCCTCGACTTCGTGGCCGAGGAAGCCTGATGCGCCGCGCCCCCACTCTCGCACTGGCCCTTTTCGCCGCGCCGCTGCTGCTGGCCCAGGCGCCCGCGCCCGAAGCGCCGCCCGTCTACAACGCTGCCGATGGCATCATCGCCAATGCACCGGCCGGTCACTGGCTCGATATCGCGCCCGATGACCTCATGGTGATGGACACCACGGCCGGCCAGATGGTGATCCAGCTGGCCCCCGCCTTCGCCCCGGCGCACGTCGCTGCCATCAAGCGGCTGGTGCGCCAGGGTCAGTTCGACGATGGCCGCATCGTGCGCGTGCAGGACAATTATGTGGTGCAATGGACGGCGCGCCCCGATCCCGCTGCGCCTAAGCCCGCGCCGCTGCCGCCGGAGTATGAGCGTCCGCTGGCTGGCCTCAGCTTCGCGCCGTCGCCCTATCGCGACACCTATGCCGAGGCCGGGTTCGTGGCCGGCTGGCCGGTGGCACGCGATGCGGCCGCCGGAACGGTGTGGCTGGCGCACTGCTATGCCACCGTGGGCGTGGGCCGCGACAACCCGCCCGACACCGGCGACGGCACTGAGCTCTACACGGTGATCGGCCACGGCCCCCGCCATCTGGATCGCAACATCGCCAATGTCGGCCGGGTGCTGGCCGGGATCGAGCCGCACGCCGCCCTGCCGCGCGGCACCGAGGAACTGGGTTTCTACAGGACGGAGCCTGAGAAGACGAAGATCACCCGCGTGCGGCTGGCCAGCCAGATCCCCGGCTTTCCGAAGTGGCAGATGATGGACACCGCCTCGCCCAGCTTTGCCGCCGTGGTCAATGCCCGCGCCAACCGCACCGGCTTCATCATCCGTCCGGCCGGGGCCGCCGATCTGTGCAACCTGCGCGTACCGGTGCGGCAGGCGAAATGACGCCGGTCATCAAGCTGCTGCGCGCCGGTGAATGGGCGCAGTTCCAGCGTGATGGCGTCTTCGCCGGCTCGCCCGATGATCTGCGCGACGGTTTCATCCATCTCTCGACGCCCGCCCAGGCGCCAGGCACGGCCGCCAAGTGGTTTGCCGGCGAGGCGGGCGTGATGGCGCTCACCTTTGATGCCGATGAACTGGCTGGCGAGCTCAAATGGGAGGCGTCGCGCGGCGGCGAGCTGTTCCCACACCTCTATCGGCCGCTCAGGCTGGCCGAACTGATCGAGGCCGCGCCGATCTAGGCTGCCTGCGCCAGTTTCGCCCGCCGGAAACCGTCGCGGGCCTGGGCGCGTTCCCACAAGCCGAGGCAGTGCGGCCCCAGCTCCCCAAGGTGGCCCAGCGTTTCGGCCAGCAGAAAGGCATAGGCCACCGCGATGTCGGCCACGGTGAACTCCTCGCCCATCAGCCAGGTTCGGCCATCGGCCAGATGCCGTTCCACCCAGAGCGTGCGGGCGATGAACCAGCGCCGATAGTCGGAGGCCACCTTGGGGTTCCGGTTCTCCGGCTTTTCGAGCAGCGTGTAGCGCAGCACCAGCGTTTGCGGGAAGGTGAGCGTCGCGTCGGACTGGTGCAGGAAATTGAGATAGGCGCCATAGCGCGGATCATCGGGCGCGATGCGCAAGGCGCCCGCCTTTTCAGCCAGATACTGGCAGATGCCGGCGCTCTCCGTCATCTTCACGTCCCCATCGGTGAAGAAGGGGATGGTACCCAGCGGGTTGATCTCGAGATAGGCCGGTTCAAGCCAGCGTGGCGGGAAGGGCAGCAGCACCAACTCATACGGCAGGCCCAGTTCCTCCAGCGCCCACAGCACGCGGAAGCTGCGGGCATCCCGGCAGTGCCAGAGTTTCATCATCGTCATGGCCCCGGCCCCCTTCGCAATCGCGCAACCGCACCCATATTCATGGCGGCTTAAACTTGGCCGGGCAATGACCGGCTGCATGAACAGGATCGTCACGCGCATGGTGCAGGGCACGAAAATGCTGGCCGGGGTGGCACTCGGCATCGCGGCGGGGGCCGGGCTGGCGGTGGGCATCGCCCGCCTGTCTGATGCGGGCCACGTGGCGGCGCAGATCCCGCCGATGGACCAAACCGAGCTGCCGCGCGCCGTGCCGGCGCCGGGCCAGGTGGCGATGAGCTTCTCGCCCGTCGTCAAGGCGGCGGCGCCGGCGGTGGTCAACATCTACACCGCCACCGTCGAGCGCGGTCCGCGCAGCATGAACGAGGAGTTCATCCGCCGCTTCTTCGGCGGCGCCCCGGTGCAGCCGCGCGTGCAGCAGTCGCTGGGATCGGGCGTGATCGTCGGCGCCGATGGCCTGATCGTCACCAACAACCATGTCGTGGAAGGCGCCGATCAGATATTGGTGGCGCTGGCCGATCGCCGCGAGTTCAAGGCTCGCATCCTGTTCGCTGACCCGCGCCTCGACCTTGCCCTGCTGAAGGTGGAAACCGACGGCGCCAAGCTGCCGGTGATCCGCATGGCCGACAGCGACCGGGTGGAGGTGGGCGATGTCACGGTGGCCATCGGCAACCCGTTCGGGGTCGGCCAGACGGTGACCACCGGCATCGTCTCGGCGCTGGCCCGTACCGGCATCGGCGTGTCGGACTGGCAGTTCTTCATCCAGACGGACGCTGCCATCAACCCCGGCAACTCGGGCGGCGCGCTGCTCGATGCGCAGGGGCGGTTGATCGGCATTCCCACCGCCATCTTCAGCCGCACCGGCACCTCGGCCGGGATCGGCTTTGCCATCCCTTCGAAGATGGTGCGCGTGTTCCTGACCGCGGCCGACAAGGGCAAGCTGGTCTCCGGCTGGATCGGAGTGGAGGGCGAGGCGTTGACCGCCGACACCGCGAGGCAGCTCGGCCTCGACCGCCCGGGCGGCCTGCTGGTCACCGGCGTCGTGCCGGGCAGCCCCGGCGCGCGGG
>NZ_WMHO01000141.1 GCF_010994245.1 Sandarakinorhabdus rubra | reverse complement strand
CGCCGCTTCTTCCCCGGCGTGCTCACCGCCGCCCAGTTCGCCGCCGCGAAGAATGGCCGGCGGGCCACGGTGGCCGGCGTCGTGCTGGTGCGGCAGCGCCCCGGCGGCGGCAACGCCATCTTCATCACGCTGGAAGATGAAACCGGCGTGGTGAACGTGGTGGTGTGGGCGCGGCTGTTCGAGACGTTCCGCAGGGCGATCATGGCCAGCCGGCTGATGCAGGTGGAAGGCGAGGTGCAGCGCAGCCCCGAAGGCGTGATGCACCTGATGGCCACACGCATCACCGACATGTCTGCTGTTCTGGACCGCCTGTCCGACGCGCACGACGGCACCACGCCGCTGGCCCGGGCGAGCGAGGACCTGGTGCACGGGCCAGCGGGTCGCAAGCCGCCACCGCCCAAGGCGGCTCCGCGCGGACGGCACCCGCGCGACGTGCGCATCCTGCCCCGCAGCCGGGATTTTCATTGAAGCCCGCCCGCCACCGCGCCAAGTTGCGGCCATGACGATGGACACCCTGTTCGCCACCGCCGCCCACATCGGCGCGCAGCTCAAGGCCCGTGGCGAGACCGTTGCGGTGGCCGAATCCGCCGCCGGCGGGCTCATCTCGGCGGCGCTGCTCAGTGTGCCGGGCGCCTCGGCCTTCTATCTCGGCGGCGCGGTCGTCTACACGCCGCGCGCCCGGCATCGCCTGCTCGGCCTCAGGCGCGAAGACGTGCGCGGCTTCATGTCCGCCACCGAACCCTTCGCGCTGCTGATGGCGCAAACCATCCGCAAGCAGCACAGCGTGACCTGGGGCATCGGCGAAACCGGCGCAGCCGGCCCGAACGGCAACCCCTATGGCCACGCGGCGGGGCATGACGTGGTGGCCGTAAGCGGCCCGGTGCAGGTGGCCCGCACCATCGCAACGGGATCAAGCGACCGGCAGGCCAACATGGTGGCGTTTGCGGTGGCAGCGCTGGACTTGCTCGCCGAACAGTTGGACAGAGAAGAAGGCAAATAAAGGCCTCCGGCGGGCAGGGTCGCAGACCCTGCACACATTTGTTTTGGGGTGCGCTGATTGGGGACGTTTCCGCGCGCGACCCTGTAGCGGACATTCCCTGGGGCTGCTATTTGAACCTTATGGAAGCGGATAGATCTGCAATTCCAAAGCGCTTTGAGATCGCTCGTCGCTGGCAAGTACCGGCCGCAGTTTCTTCTGCCGTCTTCCTTCTGAGCTGCCTTATCGGTTGGCCATTTGGCTATCTGTGGCCCTCGGCAGTTGGGCTGGCTCTTTTCATTCCCGCCGTCGCGCTGTTCAGCATTAAGTGTGATGCGTGTGGCTATCCAGCATTCCAAGATCATCAAGCCGAAGAGCGCTTGAGGCGCGATAAGCGATTCTGGACACGCTTCTGGGGCAAGGAATATGGGGGTGTTAATTTTCCGCTTCGGTCTGAGTGTTCGAAATGTGGGGCGCTTTTCGTCAAAGTAGAAGACTGACCGCGCTTATCCAATGACGTCTGGTTTTCAACCCAATTGGGCCTTTAAGCGCCGCCCGAAAACAAACGGGTGCAGGGACTGCGTCCCTGCCCGCCGGAGGCTCGGCTTCTTGTCTTCCCGCTAAACCTCAACCCCACACCGGCGGGTGGCGCAGCGCCCACGGCTGCGCTGCCTCCAGTTGCGCCGCCAGGCGCAGCAGCAGCGATTCATCGCCATAGCGGCCGATGAACTGGCTGCCGATCGGCAGATTGTCGGCGTTCCAGAACAGGGGCAGCGTGATCGCCGGTTGGCCGGTCATGTTGGCCATGGTGGTGAACGGCACGAACTCGAGCAGCTGGCCGATGGTGGCCTCGGGGTTGGCGGATTCGGTGTCCACCGTGCCGATCTTCAGCGGCGGTGCGCCCAGGGTGGGGGTGAGCATCACGTCATACTGCTGGTGCAGTGCGGCGGCGGCGCGGCCGAACTGGTGGATGGCGTTCAGCGATGCCTGATACTGGGCGGCGCTGAAGCTCTTGCCCATTTCGTATACGGCGAGCGTATAGCCTTCGAGCTGGTTGGGCGATGGCACGGCGCCGGTGGCCGCCGCGATGCTGTCGATCAAGCTCACCTGGCTGGTGGCATAGAGCACGGTGAACGGCTCCGACGAGGCCGCCCACCAGGCCGGCGGGTCGATCAGATCGACCTGATGGCCCAGCGACCGGCACAGCGCGGCGGTGTGATCGACGGCGGTCAGGCAATCGGCGTGCGGGGCCGATCCATCCGGCCGTACCCGCACCAGGGCGATGCGCAAGGCCCCCGGCGCGTTGGCCAGTTCGGCGAGCCAGGAGGCTGGCGGCGGCGGCGCGCAATAGGGATCGCCAGGCGCGCTGCCCGCCGTCGCGTCCAGCATGGCGGCCGAATCGCGCACGCTGCGCGACACGACATGCTCCACCTCCAGGCCGCCCCAGCCTTCGCCCAGCGTTGGCCCCACGGACGTGCGGGCACGGGTGGGCTTCAGGCCAACGAGCCCGCAGCAGGAGGCCGGAATGCGGATCGAGCCGCCGCCATCATTGGCGTGCGCCACCGGCACCATGCCGGACGCCACCGCCGCCGCCGCACCGCCCGACGATCCGCCCGGCGTGCGGTTGATGTCCCACGGGTTGCGCGCCGGGCCATAAAGGCGCCCTTCGGTGACTGGCATCAGCGTCAATTCCGGCACATTGGTCTTGCCCAGCGGCACCAGCCCGGCGGCCAGGAAGCGGTTGGTGAGATTGGCGTTCTGCTCATACGGCGTCGCCGGCACGAAGGCCGAGCCATGCCGCGTCGGCGCGCCGGCGATATCCCCCAGTGAATCCTTCAGCAGGAACGGCACCCCGGCAAAGCGCCCCGGCGGCAACGGCCCCTTCGCCATCGCCCGCGCGCGATCGAACATCGTCCACACCACGGCGTTGATCTTGGGATTGTGCCGCTCGATCCGGGCAATGGCGGCATCGACCAGTTCGATCGGCTGCACCTGCTTCGTCGCCACCAGCTCCGCGAGGCCCAGGCCGTCCAGTTTGGAATAGTCGTCAAGGCTCATGGCAGGCTCCAGCGCGAGGGACGATCAGGACGCAACGACGACCGCCGCGATGCTGCGACCGGCCGCCCTGCGGCGCAAGCCATATTGCGCACGCGCCAGCCGCCGGGGATGAGAAGGGAGCGGAACAGGGGCCTCCGGCGGGCAGGGTCGCAGACCCTGCACCCATTTGTTTTCGCATGGGCAGGGCGCGACTGAGTATCCGCTTGCGACCCCTTGGCCGCCATTGAGACACGAGCACGCCTATCTCGATACCTCATTTTGGTTTAGCTTCGCGGGATGGGTAGCGACGGATATCGTGAAAGCCCCACCATCGGTGGGAAATCGGGCTTTTTCATCGCAATTGTCGCCTGTGTGCCGCTGCTCGCGATAGTGGCAATCGTTGGTTACGATGACATCCGATGGTGGCACGTAATCGTGGCGCTGGCGACTGCGCTTGGGATTGGGGTGGTTGGAAGGGTGATCATTAACTGGCTTGTTAAGCGAGTGGGGAGCGAGCGATAATACCCCGTCTGTGACGTCCGTTTGCTCAGTCTTGATGCCCACTTCCGGACATTCCGCTTCTCACTCCAGCTCTGCCATCAACCACCGCCCGAGAACGAATGGGTGCAGGGTCTGCGACCCTGCCCGCCGGAGGCTTCACTTCTCCTCAATCCCCCAGCGTCACTGCACCATCCGGCCCCGGCACCATGAACGGGTTGTAGACCACTTCCCACGGATGGCCGTCGGGGTCGCAGAAATAGCCAGAGTAGCCGCCCCAGAAGGCGTCGTGGGCGGGTTTTTGCAGGGATGCCCCATTGGCCACCGCGCGGGCGAGGAGTGCGTCGACTTCGGCCTTGCTGCTGACATTGTGGGCGAGGGTGAAGCCGCCGAAGCCGGGGCCGCGATCTTTCATCCCGCAATCTTCGGCCAGCTTGTCGAACGGGTAGATGGCAAACGCCATGCCGCCGCACTGGAACATGGCGATGGCCTCGAACTTCCGGGCCTTGCGCGGCCAGCCCATCGCTTCCCAGAAGGCGACGGCGCGCGCCATATTGTCGGTGCCGAGGGTGACGATGCTGATGCGCTGGTCCATGATGGCCTCCGGTTGATCGGGGAGACGATGGCATGACCGCCACCACAATGAAACGCATCGTGCTGGCGCGACACATCGTCGGTGCGCCGACGCCGGAGGATTTCCGGCTGGAGGAGTTGCCGATACCGGACCTGGCGGAGGGCCAGTTGCTGATCGCCAACCGCTTCATCAGCTGCGATCCTGGCACCCGCTCCCGCCTGTCGCCCGGGGCTTCCTATGCGCCGCCGCTGCAGCCCGGCGCGATGGTCGATGGCTTTGCGGTGGGCGAGGTGGTGGAGAGTCGCCATCCGCGCTTTGCCGCCGGTGATCTGGTGATGGGCACTGGCTGGGCCACCCACATGGTGTCGAACGGGCGCGGATACCTGTCGAAGGTGCCTGATCTGGGCGTGTCGCTCTCCCTGTGGAACGGCATATTGGGCGTGCCGGGGATGACGGCGTGGTTTGGCCTGAAGCGCGTGGCGCAGTTGCAGGCCGGCGAGCGCGTGCTGGTGACGAGCGCTGCCGGGCCGGTGGGCGCGACGGCGGGGCAACTGGCGAAGATCTGGGGCGCGTCCAACGTCACCGGCATTGCTGGGGGCGCAGAGAAGTGCCGCTGGCTGGTGGAAGACTGCGGCTTCGATGCCGCGCTTGATTACAAGGCGCCGGATTTTGACGCCCAGTTCGCCGCCGCCAGTGCCGATGGCTGGGACGTGCTGTTCGACAATGTCGGCAACGCCAGTGTTGATCGCGCGCTGCCGGTGATGCGGATGAAGGGGCGCATCGTGATCTCTGGCCAGGTGGCGGATTACAATCTGACGCCGATGGAGGCGCCCGGCATCCACCACACGCGCGAGTTCATCGGCAAGCGGCTCAGGATGGAAGGGATGGTGGTGTTCGATGATTTGCCTGCCTTCCCCGCCGCGCAGGAAGAGCTCGCCGGCCTCATCCGCGCAGGCCGGGTCAAGTATCGCGAGGAGATCTTCGACGGGATCGAGCAGCTGCCGCAGGCCTTCTGCGGCCTGTTCAGCGGGCAGAGCTTCGGGCGGCGGCTGATCCGCGTCTAGCGGGGTGCGCTGCTGCAAATGCTGGCATTGCCTCCACCTTGGGCGTAAGAAGCGAGCGTATCATCCGCGCAACTGCAAGGGTTTCATCACATGGGTTCGTTCAGCCTCACCCACTGGCTGGTAGTCATCCTGGTCATCGTGCTGCTGTTCGGCCGCGGCCGCATTTCCGATCTGATGGGTGATTTCGCCAAGGGCATCAACAGCTTCAAGAAGGGGCTGAGCGATGGCGATGCGCCGGCCCCGCCCGCCGCGCCGCCCCCGCAGGTGACCGGCGGCACCCAGGCCAACACCCAGTCCCGCGGCGTGAGCGAGGAAAGCCGCCCCTGAGACAAGGGCGCGAGGTGCTGATCGGCAGCCATGTTCGGCATTGATTCCTCGGAGCTGGCGCTCATCGCGCTGGTGGCGCTGCTCGTCATCGGCCCGAAGGACCTGCCCAAGGTGATGCGCTGGCTGGGCCAATGGACCGGCAAGGCGCGCGCCATGAGCCGCCACCTGCGCACCGGCTTCGACGCGATGATGCGCGAGGCCGAGATGGAGGAAATGCAGAAGATCTGGGCGCAACAGAACGAGGCCATCATGAAGGCCACGTCGCTGCCCGAACATGTGCTGCCCGACCTGTCGGGCCCGGTGCCGCTCGATCCGGACTTTGCCGGCTGGCCTGATCCCGCGCCGCCGGTCGTGGAAGCACCTCCGGTCGCCGAAACACCGCCGAAGAAGCCGCGCAAGCCGCGCGCCAAGAAGGCTGCGGCTGCAGTGCCGGCCGAGCCGGGTGAGGCGGCATGACCGACGAGGTCGACCGCTCCGACATCGACGCCAGCAAGGCGCCGCTGATGGATCATCTGATCGAGTTGCGCGGGCGGCTGTTGCGCTGTGTCGTCTATTTCGTGGTCGCCTTCGCGCTGTGCTTCAGCCAAGCGGGGCGCATCTTCGATTTCCTGGTGCAGCCGCTGGTCGATGCGTCGGGCGCCGGTGCGCGGCTGATCTACACCAAGCTCTATGAAGCGTTTTTCGTGGAGATCAGGGTGGCGGCCTTTGCCGGCATCTGCATCGCCTTCCCGCTGATCGCCAACGAATTGTGGCGCTTCGTGGCGCCGGGCCTCTACAAGCGCGAACAGCGCGCGCTGCTGCCCTTCCTGCTGGCCACGCCAGTCCTGTTCACGGCGGGAGCGGCGCTCGCCTATTATGCCGTGATGCCGGCGGCCTTCCGGTTTTTCCTGGGCTTCCAGCAGATGGGGGGCGCCAGTGGCATCAACCGCGAGGCGCTGCCGGCGATGGGCGAGTATCTCGACCTCGTGATGAGCCTGATCCTTGCGTTCGGCATCGCCTTTTTGCTGCCGGTGCTGCTGATGCTGCTGGAACGCGCCGGGATCATCAACCGTCGGCAGCTGATCGCCGGGCGCCGCTATGCCGTGGTTGGCGCCTTCGTGGCGGCCGCCGTGCTCACCCCGCCCGATCTGTGGAGCCAGGTGGCGCTCGCCATCCCGCTGATCCTGCTCTACGAGATCTCGATCATCGGGATCTGGCTCACCGAGAAGCGGCGGGCCCGCAGCACGGCGGCCGAAGCCACCTGATCACTTCGTCTCTTCGGCCGACTTGGTCATCGCCTTGCCGACGCTGCTGATATCGCGGCCGGCGCCTTCGATCGTGTTGCAGGCGGCCAGCAGGGCGAGCAGCGGCAGCATGTGCAGCATCTTGCGGTTCTTCATGTCAGCTCCCTCTTCGCATCCTAGCGCCGGCCTCTAACCCCGGCGCGCTTGCTGAAGTCTTAACGCGCTGGCATGGGCGGGTCATGCGTTTTGTCCTGCCTCAGCGGCCGCTGCCCGCCGATCTGGCGGCGCTGCTGCCGGCCGGGCTGCCGCCGGCGCTGGCGGCGGCAGCCGGCG
>NZ_WMHO01000140.1 GCF_010994245.1 Sandarakinorhabdus rubra | reverse complement strand
CGTGCTGGCCCAGAGCTGGCTGGAGGCCGGCGACGCCCATGACACGCTGGCCCGCGGCGATGCCGCCGCCGCGCGCGCCGCGCTGGAAGAGGCGCTGCCCGGGCTCGACATCATCGTCCAGCCCGGCACGAGCCCACGCCGCAAGCGCCTGATCGTGGCCGACATGGATTCGACCATGATTCAATGCGAGTGCATCGACGAACTGGCCGATTATGCCGGCATCAAGGCCGAGGTGGCGGCCATCACCGAGGCGGCGATGCGCGGCGAGCTGGATTTTGCCGGCGCGCTCAAAGCCCGCGTGGCGCTGCTGAAAGGCCTGCCCACCGCCACGCTCGACCTGTGCCGGGAAGAGCGCGTGCGCCTGACTCCCGGCGCCCGCACGCTGGTGCAGACCATGGTGGCGAACGGCGCGCGCTCCCTGCTGGTCTCCGGCGGCTTCATGCCCTTTGCCGTGCCGGTGGCGCGCGAGATCGGCTTTGCCCGCGCCATCGCAAACCGGCTGGACGTGATGCTGGACGGCGATGTCGAGGTGCTGGCCGGCACGGTTGCCGAACCGATCGTGGATGCCAGCGTGAAGAAGGCGCTGCTGGAAGCCGACGGCACGCCACTGAACGCCGTGCTGGCGGTGGGGGACGGCGCCAACGACATCCCGATGATCCGGGCGGCGGCTGACCACGGCGGGCTGGGCATCGCCTATCACGCCAAGCCGAAGACCGCCGCCGCCGCCATGGCCCAGGTGCGCCATGGCGACCTGACCGTGCTGCTGCGTGCACAAGGCTATACCCGCGCCGACTGGGCGGCCTGAACGCAGGGCTGCCATGCGCGCCGCGGCATGGACGCGCCAGCCCGGGGCGATACACTCAGGGGCATGAACAGCATCAGCCTCACCCCCATCGCCCATGTCGAGGGCGGCCGCCGCGACGCGATCGATGATGACTGGGGCGCCAGCCGCGCCACCATCCGCCTCGATCCCGCCCGCTTCACGGCCGAGGCCCTGATGGGCCTCGACGCCTTCAGCCATGCCGAGATCATCTTCCTGTTCGATCAGGTGACTGACGAGCAGATCACCACCGGCGCCCGCCACCCGCGCGGCAATCCCGACTGGCCCAAGGTCGGCATCTTCGCGCAGCGCGGCAAGAACCGCCCCAACCGGCTGGGGGTGACCATTTGCCGGGTGGTGGCGGTCGACGGCCTAGCGCTGGAGGTCGAGGGGCTGGACGCCATCGACGGCACGCCGGTCATCGACATCAAGCCGGTGATGCAGGGTTTCCTGCCGCGCGGCGCTGTGCGCGAGCCCGATTGGGCGCGCGCCATCATGGCCGATTACTGGTGATCAGCTGGCGAAGAAGCGGCCCATCACCCAGCCGGTGATCAGCGTACCAAGCGCCGCGGTGCCGCCGGTGAGCACGGTGCCCCAGATCAGGTCCAGCACGGTCACCTTCAGGCTCCACACCTTGAGCGTGGCATAGTTGGTGAAATCATAGGTGGCATAGCACAGGAAGCCGAGCACGGCGCCCTGCAGCGCGGCGCGCGCCACACCCTCATCCAGGCCGCCATCGAGACTGGGCAGCACCGCGAAATACAGGATCCCGCCGATGTAGATGGCATAGAAGATCATCGCCGGGACCAGGCGGAAGCCGCTCTCCATCATCACCGGGCCGATCTCGGGCTTGTAGAGGCGCGGCGCCATGTTGATCAGCCAGACGCTGTCGATGGCGGCAAAGGCCACCAGGGTGGCCAGATAGGCGATGATGATCTTCGTCATGCCCTGGCCATAGCGAGACAATCCGGCATTTGACACGCCCCCGTGCCATCCGCGATGCTGTGTCGCGTTGGGGAGATACAGGACAATGGCCGCATGAACGGCAGGCAGAAGGGCGCCCTCTCGCGGCTGCTGGAGTGGCTGATCGTGCGCTTCTACCACGCCATGGGCTGGACCGCAGTGGCCGTGCAGCCGGTGCCGAAGAAGGCGATCATCATCGCCGCACCGCACACCTCCAACTGGGACTTCATCTATTACATCGGCCTCACCCGCGATCTCGGCATCGAGACCAGCTTCATGGCCAAGAAGGAATTGTTCCGCTGGCCGCTGGGCCGCTTCATGCGCAACATGGGCGGCGTCGAGGTGAACCGGCAGAAGGGCGGCAACTATGTTCAGGCGATGATCGACGAGTTCAACCGCCGTGACGAGTTCCTGCTCACCATCGCGCCGGAAGGCACGCGCAAATCGGTCGGCCAGTGGCGCACCGGCTTCTATCATATCGCGGTGGGGGCCAAGGTGCCGCTGATCGTCGGCATGATGGACTATGCGAAGAAGACCGGCGGGCTGGCGCTGGCCTTCATGCCCAGCGGCGATTATGCCGCCGACATGGCCCGGGTGGAGGAATTCTATCGCTCCACCACGCCCCGTCATCCGGACAAGGCAATGAAATCTATCATGGCTGCAACTGTCCAATCCTTCGACAAGGCGGCCTGACAGACACCATGCTCACCAATCTCGCGATCACGCTGGCCGCTGTTGTCGGGCTGATGGGGCTGTGCTGGCTGTACAGCACCCGCATCCGCGACGTGTCGTTCATCGATGCCATCTGGGCCTATGGCATGGTCTACGCCGTGGCCATTGCCGCCGTGCTGAACGGCGGGCCGGCCGGGGTCATGGGCTGGCTGCTTGCGGGCCTGGTGGTGCTGTGGGGCCTGAGGCTGGGCACCCACCTCATCCTGCGCTGGCGGCGGCTGGGCCGCGATCCGCGCTATGAACGCATCATCGGCCACGCCATCGAGAAACAGGGCATGAGCTTTGCCAAGGCGGCCTGGTGGCGCGCCTTCGGCATGCAGGGTCCGCTGCTGTGGGGTGTGTGCCTGCCGGCACAGGCCGGTGTGCTCGCCGATGCCGGGGGCGCGCTGCCGCTGTGGGGTTGGGCCGGGGCGGCGCTGGCGCTGTTCGGCATCGCCTTTGAAAGCATTGGTGACGCGCAGCTCGAAGCCTTCCGCAAGGACCCGTCAAAGCGCGGCCAGGTGCTCGACACCGGCCTGTGGCGCTACACCCGCCATCCCAATTATTTCGGCGACTTCTGCACCTGGTGGGGCATCTTTGTTGTCGGCATCGCAGCGGGCGCCCCGGTCTGGACCGTCGTGGGCCCGCTGTTCCTCAGCTTCACCCTCACCCGCTGGTCAGGCGCGCCGATGCTGGAGAAAAGCCTGAGGAAGCAGCGGCCGGGCTATGAGGATTATGTCCGGCGCACCTCGGGTTTCGTGCCCTGGCCGCCCCGGCGCGGCTGACTGCTTAAGTCGGCATTTGTGCCGCCGTTCCTCAATGGGCAACCATTGATAAGGGCGGACGATTGTGAAACTCCAGATATTGGCTCTGGTTATCCGGCTGACAGCCGGAGCGGCGCTGGCGATGGCAATGCCAACCTCAGCCGCGGTGGTGGTGTTCGGGCCAGACAGCTGTGGCGGGCCGGCTAGCTGTGCCGAAGGCGGCAGCATCAGCCAAGACTGGGGCGACAGCGCCGAAGTCGATGTTTCGCATCGCAGCGTGACGGCGCCCGGCAACAGCACTGAACTCGCCGGCCGGCAGCTGCGATTTTCCGGGGGCGGCCTGTATGGCGGGGATGTCGCCCTCGTACGGCGCGATCCAAACAATCCGGATCAACACGCTGAAATCCGCCTTGATCTGCTGTTGCCGGGCACCGTAACCTTGCACACCGTTGATTTGGGCAGTTATGCGGCGATGCCGGATTTTCTGAGTTATGCCGTGTTTGATTCTGATTGGAAGGAACTTCGCCGGGGAGGCTTTTCGCCCAACGGCCCTGCAGAGATCCAACTTGAGTTGGACATCATATCCAGCAAAGGTCTCATTCTGCAATTTGGTGTAGCCAGTGCAGGCTGGGGCGTTAGAAGCATCGAGTATAGCTTTGCTTCACCGGCGGCGATACCAGAGCCAACAAGCTGGGCCATGTTGGTCGCTGGGTTCGCGATGATTGGAGTCGTTCGACGGCGTCGCGCTATGCCTGCCCGAGCGGCGGTGTAGCCCACCATATAGTATTGGCGGAGCGTGGGAGCATGCAAGTCAACGCGCTTTGCGAGCGCACTCCCGCGCGAACAGCCACACCCTGACGGCGCTCGACAGGTTGGTGGTGCGCGCCTCGTCGATCTCGGCGACCAGTGCCGCCAGCGACTTGCCTTCGGCCGCCGCCGCCTCGTTCAGCGCCTGCCAGAACACCGGCTCCAGCGTCAGGCTGGTGGCGTGGCCCTGGATGGTGAGGCTGTATTTCTTTGGGCTCATGCCTGTTCAGCAAGAATGTCCGCGGCAAAGCCGCGGACCCGTCGGACGGGTTCGCCGCGCATGAGCGCGCGGCGCCCCGCTGGCCGATTTCGCGCGAGTCCGCGCGCGGCACGCGCGCTGGCCGCGCTTCAATACATATGTTGCCCGCCATTGATCGACATGGTCGATCCAGTGATGAAACCGGCGTCCTCGCTGACCAGGAAGGCGACGGCGCGGGCGATCTCGCTGGCCTGGCCCAGCCGGCCGACCGGGATGCGGGCGACGATCTTGGCCAGCACGTCGGGCGGCACCGCGGCCACCATGTCGGTATCGATATAGCCGGGCGCGATGGCGTTGGCGGTGATGCCGAACTTGGCGCCCTCCTGGGCCAGCGCCTTGGTGAAGCCGTGGATGCCCGATTTGGCAGCGGCATAGTTGACCTGGCCATATTGGCCGGCCTGGCCGTTGATGCTGCCGATCTGCACATAGCGGCCAAAGCCGCGCTCCTTCATGCCCGCAAAGGTCGCCTTGGCCATGTTGAAGCAACCGCCGAGGTTGACGCGGATCACCTCGTCCCACGCCTCCCAGCTCATCTTCATCAGAGTGCCGTCACGGGTGATGCCGGCATTGTTCACCACGATGTCGATCGGGCCAAGATCGGCCGCCACCTGCGCGCAGCCATCAAGGCAGGCCTGGTGATCGGCCACGTTCCACTTGTAGCTCCTGATGCCGGTGCGGTCGGTGAAGGCCTTCGCCTTGTCGTCGCTGCCGCCATAATTGGCTGCCACCGTGATGCCCATGTCGTTCAGCGCCAGGCTGATCGCCTCACCAATGCCGCGCGTGCCGCCCGTGACCACTGCCACCCGTGCCATCTGCCACCCTTTCCTCGTCCCAGGACCGTCTGCCCGTCACCGGCAGATCGGATTTCATCTTGGGCCGGATGAGAGCCCCGCGCAACCGGGCTTTACAGCCAGCCGGCCAGTTCGCGACGCACCAGCGCCTCCAGCATCGCCATGCCGGTGTCACTGGCATTGAGGCAGGGGATATAGGCGAAATCGGTGCCACCGGCCTCCAGGAACTCGTCACGCCCCTCCATCGCCACTTCTTCGAGCGTTTCGAGGCAATCGGCGGCAAAGCCGGGGCAGACCACGGCGATCTTCTTCACGCCCTCCTTGGGGAGGTTCAACAGCGTGTCGTCGGTATAGGGCTTCAGCCATTCGGCCCTGCCAAATCGCGACTGGAAGGTGGCCTTCACGGGCAGGCCAAGCGCCTCGCCCAGCAGCCGCCCGGTCTTCAGGCACTGGCAGTGATAGGGATCCCCGGCCTCGAGCGTGCGCAGCGGCATGCCGTGGAAGCTGGTGACGATCAGGTCGGGCACGAAATTCAGCTTGGCCAGACCGTCGCGGATCGAGGCCGCCAGCGCCGCGATGTGATCGGGATTGTCGAAATAGGGCGGCAGCGTGCGCAGCGCCGGCTGCCAGCGCATCGCCATCAGCACGCGCGCCGCCTCGTCCACCACGGTGGCGTTGGTGGCGGCGGAATATTGCGGATAGAGCGGGGCCAGCAGGATGCGGTCGCAGCCGGCCTTCATCAGGGCCTCCAGCCGCTCGCCGATGGAGCGCGTGCCATAGCGCATCGCCCAGTCGACCATCGCGGCATCGCCCAGCCGCTGCTGCAGCGCGCCGGCCTGCGCCTCGGTATAGACGGTGATCGGCGATCCGCCCTCCATCCACACCTTGGCATAGTTGGCGGCCGTGGTGCGTGGCCGCACGTTGAGGATGAGCAGGTTGAGGATCGGCTGCCAGAGGAGTTGCGGGATCTCGATGACGCGCGGATCGGACAGGAATTCGCGCAGAAAGCGCCGCACCGCGCCCACGTCAGGGGCATCGGGCGAGCCCAGGTTGACCAGCAACACGCCGATGCGCCCGGCCTTCACCGGCGCATGATCCGCCGGCAGCGCCAGCGGCGGCAGGGTGAGCGGCGTCGTCATGCGAAGAAGGGCAGGTTGCGCCAGCGCTTGCCGGTGGCCGCGAACAGCGCATTGGCAACCGCGGGCGCGATCGGCGGCGTGCCCGGCTCGCCCACGCCGCCGGGGTCGGCGTCAGACGGGATGATCTGCACTTCGATGTCGGGGCAGTCGGCCATGGTGACCAGTGGATAGGCGTGGAAATTGTCCTGCTCTACCCTGCCGTCCTTGAATGTGATGCGGCCGAACAGCGCGGCGGACAGGCCGAAGACGATGCCGCCTTCCACCTGGGCGGCCACCGTGTCGGGGTTGATCACCCGGCCGCAATCGATGGCCGCCCACACCCGGCGCACGCGCGGGCGCTGTTTGGGCAGCACCTCCACCTCGGCGATCTGGGCGACGATGCTGCCAAAGCTTTCCACCAGGGCCAGGCCGCGCGCCACCACCGGCGCGCCGGGCTCGCCATCATTGCCGGGATCGCGGCCCAGCGGCCCGCCCATCTCCAGCACCTGCGCGAGCACCGCGGCATGGCGCGGCCGGTCCTTCAGCATGGCCAGCCGGAACTGGCCGGGATCGGCGCCGGCACTGGCCGCCAGCTCGTCGACAAAGCTTTCGACAATGAAGCCGGTGAAGCTGTGGCCAACGCTGCGCCAGAAGCCCAGGGGCGCCGTGCAGTCGGCAAGCGCGTGCGCCACGCGGATGTTGGGAATTGCATAGGGCAGATCAACCGCACCCTCGATGGCGCCGGCGCCTTCGGACGGGCGGCCCAGCAGGCCCGACACGTTACGCGCGGCAAAGCCGGCGCCGACATCGGGCACCGCAATCGCCGCGTTCCAGCCGATGATGCCATCGGGACGGGCGCGGCCGTGCAGCCGGGCGGCC
>NZ_WMHO01000014.1 GCF_010994245.1 Sandarakinorhabdus rubra | reverse complement strand
CAGGGCGGCCAGCGCCAGCGCCGCCGCCAGCGGCACCACATACGGCTGCGCCGGGGCCAGCGCCGGCACCAGAGCGGTCAGCGGCACCACCAGGCAGGCCAGCAGCAGGAACAGCCCGGCACCGGCAGGCACCACCGCCATTTCCAGGAGCGTCGCCTGGCCCAGTTGCCGGTTGCTGAGGCCGCCGCCACGCAGCCAGGCCGCCCGGCCCAGAAGGTGCACGATGTTGCCGGGCAGATATTTGGCAATCTGCGTCATGGTGTAGGAGGGATAGGTCCGCGCGCGCGTTTCCGGCGCGAACAGGCCGACGATGCGGTGCCAGTTCTCCACCAGCAGATACAGGGCCAGCCCATAGGCGATGGCAAGGCCCGCCACGGTGACAAGCTGCGCCGGGCGCGGCGTCCAAGCCGACAGGTCAGCCCAATGGCGATGCGCCTCGCGGCCGATGAAGGCCAGCGCGACCAGCATCAGGAAGCGGCCGGCGTATTTGGCGAGCCGCCCGCCCTCTATGCCCTGGAACCAGCCCGGTGCCGCCATGGCGATCAGGCCGGTGCGGCGTCGGCCCGGCGCAGCAGTGACGTCTCATCCGGATAGGGCAGGCTCGGCGCCCGGCCGGCCAGCCGCCGCACGGCCATGCCGCTGCTCTCGATCGGTGCGCGGTAGCGGGCCCGATGGCTGTTGTCGAAGACGATCAGGCCATCGCTGGCCAGCCGTGAACGGGCGTGCGCCAGGCAGGCGCCGCGGGCCCGGCCATCGATCACGATCAGATCGAAGGCGCCTTCGTGGGCGTCGATAGCATGGACATAGGCGGCAAAGCCCAGCCCTTCGGCGCCCGGCTTCTGGGACGCGAACGCCGGATCGATGCGGCCGGTTTCGGGTTCGACCAGCGCGAGATTGACCGGCGCCAGCCCGGCCAGCGCGGCCAGGCGTTGCCTCACCAGCGCACACCAGGCCGCATCATGCTCCACGCTGAAGACGCTGCCGGCGCGGCGGGCCAGCCAGACGGTGCTGGCGCCCGAGCCATATTCGAACACCCGCGCTCCCGGCCGGCTGGCGAGAAAATCCTCCACCTCGCAGATCGCATCATAGGTCCACCACGGCACGTCCAGCGCCACCAGCGCGTCGATATCGTGGATGGCAAACAGGCTGCGCAGCCAGTGCCCGTTGCGATCGGAGCGGTGCGGCGGCGTCGGGCCGCGCAGCGCGCCGAGCTGGCTGGCCAGCAGGCCGGCGCCGCGCATCCCGCTGACATAGGCCGACTTGGCAAGGCGCGAGGGGCTGAGGCTCATCTGGCGGCTCCTGGCTCAACCGGCCGGTTGTCCTCGCCCAGCGCCGGCCCTTCCTGCTGCTCGATGCGGCGCACCCGCACCAGAATGTTTTCCGTCAGCCGCCTGTTGGTGGCGATCGAATCCGACAGGAAGGCAATCACGATGGTCAGATAGCCAGCCAGCAGGAACACACCACCCAGCACCAGCGACTGCACATGGCCATCGCCCTGCCCGATCAGGTAGAAGTAGAGGAAGCGGATCACCGGCACCGCGCCGATCAGCAGCATGGCCATGCCGAGCAGCAGGAAGGCGCTCAACGAGCGGTACATCACATAGCTGCGCATGATGGTGACAAGCTGCTTGCGCAGGAAGGCCCCCATCGACTTGAACAGCCGCGACGGCCGCGTGACCGGGTTGACAGCGACCGGCACCGAAACAACGGTCAACCCCTTCTGACCGGCATGGATCAGCGTTTCGGTGGTATAGCTGAAGCTGGTCATCACATTGATGCTCAGCGCCGCCTCGCGCGAATAGGCGCGGAAGCCGGAAACGGCATCGGTAACATCGACACCGGCAAGGCTGCGCACCACGCGCGTTCCAAACTTCTGCAGCAGCCGCTTCAGCAGCGAGAACTCCCGGTTCTCGCCTGGCTTGCGGTCACCGATGACGATATCGGCGCGGCCTTCGAGGATGGGCCGGATGAGATCGGGGATGGAGGCGCCGGAATATTGATTGTCGCCATCGGTGTTGACGATGATCGTCGCCCCCGAGGACAGGGCATTCTCGATGCCGTTCTGGAAGGTGCGCGCCAGGCCCTTGTTGCCCTTGTTGCGAACGATGTGATGAACACCGTGCCGCTGCGCGACCGCCACCGTATCATCCGTCGAACCATCGTCGATCACCTGGGTTTCGATCACGTCGACGCCGGCTATGGCGCGCGGCAGTTCTGCCAGCACGACCGGCAGCGTCTCCGCCTCGTTGTAGCAGGGGATCTGGATGACCAGCTTGACCGGGCGCGCTGGCGTTGTGCTGCCGTTCATTACACGTAACTCGAACCATTGATATGACGCTGCTCTGGCCGCCTGTCTCGCATGAAGGTGGCGATTTCGAAAGCAAAAACCCCATGACATCTGCGCGGGTGGCTCAGGCGTGGCGCCCACCACTCGCGGAAATCGGACGCAGGGTTCACACCGCCACTGGCTCCCTGGCCGCCATCGGCATAGGATTCAGCCCATGCACGCCCCCGTCCCGCCTCTCGTGAATGGCCTCGATTTCGCCGCGATGGACGCGGCCCGGCTGCGCCGTGACCCGGCCTATGATGGCATCTTCT
The DNA here is from genome assembly GCF_010994245.1 of Sandarakinorhabdus rubra. Lineage (GTDB taxonomy): Bacteria > Pseudomonadota > Alphaproteobacteria > Sphingomonadales > Sphingomonadaceae > Sandarakinorhabdus > Sandarakinorhabdus rubra. The sequence goes on along the minus strand of NZ_WMHO01000014.1, from coordinate 21,255 downwards.
TCATCGCCGTCAAAACCACGGGCATCTATTGCCGGCCGGTGTGCCGGGTGCGCCAGCCGCTTACTCGCAACATCAGCTTCTTTCCCAGCGCCGCAGCCGCCGAGCGCGCCGGCTATCGCCCCTGCCTGAGGTGCCGGCCCGAAAGCGCGCCCTTCTGCCCGGCCTGGAACGGCACCCGCACCACAGTGGAACGCGCCCTGAAGCTGATCGACGGCGGCGCGCTCGACGGGGACGGCACGGTCGATGCGCTGGCCGCGCGCTGCGGCGTCGGCGCCCGCCACCTCGCCCGGCTGTTCCGCGAGCACCTTGGCGCCTCCCCCATCGAGGTGGCGCAAACCCGCCGCGTGCAGCGCGCCATGCAGATGATCGCCGGCAGCCAATTGCCAATGACCGAGATTGCGCTGGCCGCCGGCTTTGCCTCGCTCAGGCGATTCAACGAGGTTATCGCTGCCCGCTACGGCCGGCCGCCATCGGCCCTAAGGGCCGTGCGACCACACTTGACCGCTCCAGCCTCAAGCCACTAGGCCGGGCCCCGGACAGATGGCCGAGTGGTTTAAGGCAGCGGTCTTGAAAACCGCCGTGGGCGAAAGTTCACCGTGGGTTCGAATCCCACTCTGTCCGCCACGCCCCCATTCCCTGGCGCACCTCCCCATCCACCAAATCGCTGATTTACCAAGGAACGGTGTGGACGTTTGTTCCGCGGCGGCCCTTGTTGCACCCTGGCAGCCGCATTATCTTCATGGGGAAGGAAGATGGGTTCGGTTCCCATTTTCGAGTTTTGATGGGGAACGGCTATGCCCAAGCGCCTGCAGAATGCCCTCACCGTGAACGGCGTTAAGGCCGCTTTGAAACAGCCTGGCCGCTACGCGGATGGCCAAGGGCTGTTCCTGGAAGTGAAGTCCGCTACCGCTGCGAGCTGGATTTTGCGCTACAAATCCGGGGAAAAGATGCGGGAAAAGGGCTTGGGCAGCGCCTTCACGCTGGAACTGGTCAAGGCCCGCGAAGCCGCAGCAAAGGTGCGAACCCAGGTGGCGGAAGGCCATGATCCGTTGGCCGAAAGGGAAGCCGCCAAGCTGGCGCCAACCTTCAAGGTGCTTGCATCCGAAGTGCTGGCCACCCTGAAGCCAGGCTGGCGCAACGCCAAGCATGCCCACCAATGGGAACAGACACTGGAAGCCTATGCCTACCCAACCATAGGCGAAAAGACGGTGGACAGCATCGATGCCCAAGACCTGCTGGCAGTCCTGCAACCCATTTGGCTGACCAAGCACGAAACTGCCCGCCGGGTGCGCCAGCGGCTGGCCGCCGTGCTGGACTTCGCCTTTTCCCAAGGCTGGCGCCCGGCTGAGACGCCGATGCGGGCAATATCGCGCGGCCTGCCCAAACGCTCAAAGCCGGTGCGGCATATCGAGGCCATGCCCTATGCCGATATTGCCACCTTCATGGCCGAACTGCGCACCGAACGGCAGGGAATGGGCGCCCTGGCGCTGGAAGCCCTGATCCTCACCGCCGCCCGTTCTGGCGACATTCGCGGCGCCACCTGGGATGAAATCGATCTAATGGGCAAGCTGTGGTCCATCCCGGCTAACCGCATGAAGCGCCCCCGGCCACACCTGATCCCGCTTTCCGATGCGGCGGTGGCGGTCTTCCAGAAGGCGCTAGAACTACGCACGGGTGAAGAACCCCTGTGCTTTCCCGGCATTGTCCGCACCCGCGCCACCGCCACCCAGCCGGCCATGGCCAAGCCGCTTTCCGATGCCAGCCTGAAAGCCGTTCTGGTGCGCATGGGCCGCACTGCCCTGCCCCATGGCTTCCGGTCCACCTTCAAGGACTGGGTCAGCGAAGTAGCGCGCTATCCCAACGAATTGTCCGAAGCCGCGCTGGCCCATGCCATCAAGGACAAGACAGAAGCCGCTTACCGGCGCGGTGATCTGCTGGAACGGCGCCGGGAGATGATGGACGCATGGGCCACCTGGTGCGAAGTTCGACCGCCTAAACGCTCGTCCGCTTCAAGCGCTGGGCTCTAATCCATCATTTAGGGAAGTCGGAGCGGCAGCAGGTTACAGTTATTGAAGAATTGAGTTATCGCACGAGCCCGAAGCTGGGTAATGATCTCAGCAAGGAAGGCGATCTCAGCAAGCGAGGCACCACGTCCATGACCCCCCGTTCCGCGCTCGGGCAACGCGAGCACGAGCTGCTAGCACTGGCGGCGCGTCCGATGACTGCAAAAGAGATAGCGAATGAAACCGGACTAAGTGTCGGAACTGTAAATAATTATCTCTCCAATGCCCAGCGGCGGATGGGTGCACGAAATCGCACTGAAGCAGTTCGGATGTTCAGGGAGCACAATAGAGAAAACGGCACCCAGCTTCACAGCCAGTTTCAACTTGCAAATGAAGTCTGCCTGGACGTGCAACCTTCGCTATCGGAGTTAGCGCCCCACCCTCCAATACCAACTTATGGATTGGCTGACAGCGTGGCGCCACGTTCGAGAGCCTCCCTTGAAGCCTTCCTTGATCCTGTAACTGTAGGAGGGTGGGAACTGCCAAGACCAGCCAGTCTCGATTGGCAGAAGCGACTCTACACGATATTGATTCTTACCATTGTCATTGCCTTCGCGATGGCTGCCGTTGTCATCCTCCTCGACGCCCTCACCCGGTTTACCAGCAGCTAGATGCCGACTATTCGGCCGCAGGTAGCACCTCAGAGAAAGTCATTTTATCAAATAGAAGCCCGTTCATACCAGAAACTCTGAGAAACGAAATCAAGGCAACTTCAGCCGTTATCATTGATAATTTCACTAGCTTTATCGGCTCTTGCGATGGTTCCAATTCTATTTTTGCTTATATTGGTCAGCTGTAGCTTTTACGCGCTCGCATTCGGAGGTCGGCCTGAACGCAGTGCGGCACTGATGCTGATTGCAGCAGCGTTGGCGACGGCGTTGGTTGGATATGGGCTTCCTCAACCGAGCGGTAGTATCCGATGGCCAGTAATGTTGGTCGATTTCGGGTTAGTGGCTGGGCTAATGTTTATAGCACTTACGGCAGACCGCCTGTGGCCCTTGGTTGTCACAGCTCTGCAGCTTATCACGGCTATCTCGCACCCCGCACTAGCGTTGGCAGGTGAAACAGCGCCGCGAGCTTACATAATCGCAATTTTTATGAGCGGATTCCTGATACCGCCCGTGTTAGCGATAGGCACATTTATGCACCAACGCCGCATTGATCGTGACGCGCACCGCTGATTGGTACCGATCAGAATTGGCGCGCGCTCCGATGATTTGTGCTTGATGGGACGGCAACACCGTTGGTGCGTCGCGGAGGCTCTGGGCGCTCACAGCCAACGTCGCAAAAAAAGTTCATATGAACTTTTGTCGGGTTCCCGAACGAGCTGCACCGGCTGCATCGATGGCCGCGGAGCAACGGATGTCCAGCGCAGCGCTGTTCCAGGATCTGGGTGCCATTATGTCCTAACCCTGAAGGGCCATGGCGGATACCTGTCCTGGATCTGCGTCTGTCAGGTACCGGGGGTCGCCCGACGGGGCCGAACTTGGTTATCAAATGCTGCTCTGCGCGATCTTGGCGCTGACGATCGTCAATCACCTCGGCGCGCTCACCCGACTGTTCAAACCCATTGAAGATGGGACGCGTCGACTATGGTCGTTGCGCCCGAGCGAGGCCCCATGCTCAACGAACAACTGAAAACCGCCCGCGACATCCAGAACGAGATCAAGACAGCCGAAGCTGCGATCGATGACGCGCTCACCAGCCTTGGCCGCCTTGCCGGAAAGCTTGTGACTGCCCGCCGTGAATTCGACATCGAGCTCAACGTCGGTGCGAGGGCTTTCGACCGTCTCGGTGAAGCCACCGCCCTGATCTGCCAGACCCGGGCCAAGGTGCTCGGCGTGCATGCTGTCCTCAGCAATGTCCGGGAAACGGCTCCCGGCTTCCGGGAGCTTGGCTTTGGCGCCCTTCAGCCTTCAGAGAAAGGAGAACTGAACGACCAGCCCACCGGCCTTCGCGCGGTCAGCTGATGGGCCGCATTCGCCACGATGTTTACCGCACCAGGAAGCGTCCGTTGACCAGCGCCCTACATCAAACCCGTTCGTACTTCGAGGGATAAGGTGGAAAGTGTTCCAAGCATAGTGGTTTCGCGGCTCGGATGTGGTCACCTAGCACCTGAGGGCCGGACGGGTGCGTCCCGTGCCGGCCCTACTGGGCAAACCTGTTCTCCAGACACACCACGACGCGATGTTCGCGCGCAAGGCAAAGATGCCTCGCGCGACACTCTGCGGCACTTTCTTACACCGGCGTCGCACCGGGCAGACGAAGCGCTCGACCTACTTACGCGCATACTGAGCTACGCCGTAGGCGAAAAAGCGCCGCATATCGCAAAGAGGCTCATGGCAGAGGCCGCAACACTGCCAGCCGCCTTGGTTACGCCCGGCCATGAGGTGCGCTTAATGACGGGCGATGAAAAGGTCGCTGATTTGTTTAACCTTCTCATTAAGTCCTTCAATCACACCATCGAAGTTGGTTTGCGCGCTCCAAACCTGCATCCGACTGCCGAGCAGGTGCGGGTTTTCCTGCTAAGTCGCTTGGGCCTGGAAAGGGTCGAAGTGCTTTACGCACTGTTTTTCGGCGCGAATGGTTCTCTCATACACGAACGGGAATTGGCGAGAGGAAACCGCACCGCATGCCTGCCATGTCCACGCGAGATCGCGCGCATTGCACTTACTGTCGGAGCTTCCGCAGTAGTGCTCGCCCATAATCACCCGTCGGGTTCTTTGCAGCCCAGTCGCGATGATGTTCAATTCTCGGCCCAAGTCGCCGCAGCACTGTCCCTCACTGATGCGGCGCTGATCGACCATCTCATAGTTGCAAACGGCGCCACCCAGAGCATGCGTCAACTTGGTCTTCTGTCTGAAGTAATGGCTGACCGCGGAGTGGCACGGTGAACCGCCCGGCCGACAGTGAAGAGATCCACAGGGTCGCGCGCGGTTTGCTTCAGCTTGCGGAGCGGCTGAACGCGACGTCCGCCCAGCCTGTCCGTGCGCCGGCAGCCCTCTCCCCGGCTATGCTGTTAGATCGAGCTGAGAAGCTCTATCGGTTGCGCCGCTTGCGCGGACGACATTTTGACGAACGCTTGTTTGGCGAGCCAGCCTGGGATTTGTTGCTCGATCTCTTCATCCAAGGTGAGCGCGGTGCGGCGGTGTCGGTCAGTAGCGCCTGCGTTGCTGCTGCCGTACCAACGACGACGGCGCTGCGATGGATAACGACCCTCGTACGCAACGAGCTCATCGATCAGACCCCCGATCAAATGGATGGCCGGCGCAAGTTCATCAAGCTGAGCCAGCGGGGTCGCCGGATGATGATCGAATTTCTTCTAAGGGCAGAATGATGGCCGGCATATCCCCGGCCACAGGAATTTGGCCCGACTTTCCCTCTATGGAGATGGTGCTGAGTCGCTTGATCTGCAAGTTGTCCTGCCACGCAATTCCTGCGACGAATAGCGTGAAATCATCGTTGAAGCACGCGGCGCACGACGATAACGGCGTGAATAGAGTCGTAGTTGCATCACGGTTATCGTTCAATAATGGGCAACTTCCTTCCTAATCGAGGCGAGAGCTCGGCAGTTTGTAGTCAGATACTATCAGTTAGGCGCCCGTGAGAGATGAGTAGAAAAGAAACATATCTGGCAGCGCCAAAGGGCGAATTCACCAAGATCCTTCAGATATACATCCGGTTACGTTTTGAATGCCGAAGTGCGTTTCCGGAAGTCGGGCATCTGCCAGGCGCATGGGATGTGCTGCTGGATATGGCCCTCGCGCAACAGCTGGATCAACCGTTCAGGATCACAGACGCAGAGAGCGCTGCTGGCGGCTCGGCTGCAATGGCGCTGCGGGCGTTGAAGGCATTGCTCGAAGCAAAAATGATCTCGCGCGACATGCACACGGGCTATGCAAAATTCCGCGTGGATGAAAGCACGCTCGGTCGTCTACAAGAACTACTGACCTCCGATTACTCACATTAGTCGTAAGCTGGCAGGAGTTTTATTCCCAGAAAACGCATAATATAACTCACGTCGAGCTCTGTATACATTCAAGCGTGGATCGACTGCAAAAAAATGCGAAATTGCAGCCGACCTGAACGCTAAAGAGGACGGAAAAGTCGATTAGATTGATGTGTTATACTAATGCGCATTGCGTGAAATAAATTCAGCAGCCGCATTGTTTACGATCAATTCAGCTGACTGTAGGTCAATAGGAGACGAAAGGGCTCCTGCAAAAGCAGAAAGACCTACTTCCTGATTATCAGTAGCATCACCTTCAGTTATCAAGATAAAGATGGCATCTGGCGCAAAAGCCTTCGCTTCCCAGCCCATTACAGATTGCTCGCGGCCAACAAACACCAGCTGCGCCCCTTTAGCCGCCTCTGGTGTCAACGCCGGCATCGCTGTGCATTGCCAATCAAGAACACCCAACAGCAGCAGCAAGATTTCTTCATTGTCAGGATTAAGTCCGCACAATGCTGCCCGCGGAATTACAGAAGAATTTCGCCCGCCTGCCTCTTCCAAGAACATTGAACTTGTTCTCCTTGCCACAACGCCTCCCCTTTTATCACAATCGTTACGCCATTTGACCGCAATCAAGGGACTCCGGTGTCCACACTTAAAAAGCACGGCGATACCACCGCCTTAAACGTAGGTCGTCCACCCCAGGATGCAAGCCTCAGAGATGCATATGTGAGACCGGCGCCACCTCAATCAGGTCGAGTTGAAAGTCTGCCGGAGAACCGCACCACCGCCGCCCGTTCTGGCGACATTCGCGGCGCCACCTGGGATGAAATCGATCTAATGGGCAAGCTGTGGTCCATCCCGGCTAACCGCATGAAGCGCCCCCGGCCACACCTGATCCCGCTTTCCGATGCGGCGGTGGCGGTCTTCCAGAAGGCGCTAGAACTGCGCACGGGTGAAGAACCCCTGTGCTTTCCGGGCATTGTCCGCACCCGCGCCACCGCCACCCAGCCGGCCATGGCCAAGCCGCTTTCCGATGCCAGCCTGAAAGCCGTTCTGGTGCGCATGGGCCGCACTGCCCTGCCCCATGGCTTCCGGTCCACCTTCAAGGACTGGGTCAGCGAAGTAGCGCGCTATCCCAACGAATTGTCCGAAGCCGCGCTGGCCCATGCCATCAAGGACAAGACAGAAGCCGCTTACCGGCGCGGTGATCTGCTGGAACGGCGCCGGGAGATGATGGACGCATGGGCCACCTGGTGCGAAGCAAAATCGGTTGAAAATGTGGTCTCTATCTCTACCGCCCGCAAGAAATGGCATCGCCCCTTGCACCCACACCCGCCCCAATTTACTCATTGTCGGCGAAGGATGCCCCGGAAACAGCCTTGTTCCGTAACTTTTCCCAAGGCGTCCTCACTGCGCGCGACATGTGGGCCTACAACCCAAGCCAAGCCGGAGTTGCCGCCAACCTGGGACGAATGATTGCCAGCTATGAGGCCGAGGCAGATCGATTTGAAGCAGCCTTCGCAACCGCAGACCGCAAGACGCGAGCTGCTGCAGTCGATGGGTTTATTGACACAGATGCGACCAAGATAAGCTGGTCGCGCGCACTCAAAGCTGATTTGGGAAAAGGCAAGCGCTTCAGATTTGCTGATGCAGCGGTTTCCCTGAGCCAGTATCGACCATTCGCGCGGCAATGGCTCTATTATAGCCGCAGTTTCAACGAGATGGTTTACCAGATGCCGCGTATTTTCCCGATGGAGGAGAATGGGACAGAAAACCGCGTGATACAAGTGTCTGGGGTAGGCGCGAGGGCCGGCTTTGCGGCGCTTATGTCCAAAAATGCACCGAACTTTGACACGATTGAAAAGGGTCAATGCTTTCCACGTTGGTTATACGAAGTGGCGCCAAAGTCCGTCGATGGCCAGCTTGCGCTGGACGATGGCGCCTCAACCGGCGGCCTCACCCGTCGCGACGCCATCACCGATGCAGGCCTGGCCCATTTCCAGGCCGCCTATCCAGGCGAAACCATCACCAAGGATGACCTATTCCACTATGTCTATGGCCTGCTGCACTCGGAAGATTATCGCAGCCGCTTTGCTGACAACCTCTCCAAGGAACTGCCGCGCATCCCGGCAGTGAAGAAAGCGGCGGACTTCTGGGGCTTCGTGGAGGCTGGCCGCGCGCTGGGCGACTTGCATTGCGATTATGATGCCGTGGCGCCCTTCCCCGTTACCATCGCCCAGGGCGCGCTGGCACTGGCCCATATCCCCGATCCGGTGAAATACAACCGGGTGGAGAAGATGCGCTTCGGCGGCAAGCGCCCGAACGTGGACAAGACCACCATCCTCTACAACAGCAACATCACCATCACCGGAGTGCCGCTGGAAGCCTATGATTACGTGGTGAACGGCAAGCCGGTCATCGAATGGGTGATGGAACGCCAGGGAGTGAAGGTGGACAAGGCCAGCGGCATCATTTGGGACGCCAACGAATTCGCCAACGAAACCATGGGGGACCCGGCTTATCCGCTGAAACTGTTGCAGCGCGTGATGACGGTCAGCCTCGAAACCGTGAAGATCGTCCGCAGCCTGCCGAAGCTGGAAATCGGGGACCAGCCCAAATGAACGCCACGGCGCCGGATGCCCTTTCGCAGCGCATCCTGAACCATCTCAAGGCAAATCCGGGCCAAAAGGCGGGCGATCTGGCGCGGTCGGTTGGCGCCACCCGCGAAGAGGTCAACCGCAAGCTTTATGGCCCGCTGAAGACCCGTGTGAAGCAGGACCGTTCCTATCGCTGGTATCTCGCCGACGATCAGGACGCGCCAACCAATGACCCGGAACGGGATACGCCCGAATTCGCCAACACGCCGCTGGCCAAGCTGGCCCGCTATTATCTCGCCTGCCTGGGCTATGACGAGGCAGGCGTTTCCACCTTCCTCACCTCCAAATTCGGCGATCCCGATTGGACCGAACTGGAAGCCCTGCCCCGCCCGCCCACGGCCATCGATGGCCTTACCGCCGCCCGCTCCCTGTTGGGCCGCAAACGCAGCGAACAGGGCCGCTATGGCCTCTATCTGGGCTATCCGACCGCCCTCACACTGCTGCGGTCGAAACGCAGCGACTGGACCGGCTACATGGTCGAACCCATCCTGCTGTTCCCGGTGGAGCAGGACAACGGGCGCCTGTTCATCGATCTGAACTTCCCGATCATCAATCAGAAGCCCTTCCAGCGCTATACCCACGCCGAGCGCGACCAGTTGATGAATGAACTGGTGCAGTTGGAGCAGGAATTGGGCCTGGGTGCCGAGGGCGAAACCATAGAGATTGATGAACTGGCCATGCGGCTACAGGCTGTTCGCCCGGAATGGCCCTGGCGCGAACAGATCAATCCGGACGAGCTTGGCACCGTAAAAGGCCCGCTGGGCGAAGTGGCGGACGAAGGCATCTTCAACCGCGCCTACCTGATCCTGGCCGAGAAATCACCCTTCACCCAAGGCCTGGAACAGGAACTGCGCGAGCTGGCAAAGCTGCCCGAAGCCAACTACGCCAACACCGCCCTTGGCAATTGGCTGCGCGGCGACCCGGCGCCGGTATCGGACGCGCCGACCGACCCGGAACCGCTGCTGGAAATGCTGCCGATGAACTCGGAACAGCGGCAGGCGGAATCGGCAGCATTGTCACGCCCCATGACGGTCATCACCGGCCCGCCCGGCACCGGCAAATCGCAGGTCGTCACCAATCTGCTGGCCAATGCGGCCTGGCGAAACAAGCGTATCCTCTTCGCAAGCAAGAATAACAAAGCCGTTGATATTGTTGAAATCCTTGTGAATACGCTTGGCCCGCGCCCAATCCTGTTGCGGGTTGGTTCAAAGGCCTATCAGGTCAAGCTCGCCGAATATGTGCTCGGCCTGCTGGCCTCCACCACGACCAAGAGTGAGCAAGAGGATTTCGAGGAAGCGAAGGACATTCATCAGCGCCTGGTGGCCAAACACCGCAAGCTGAACGACGAAACAGTCCGCATTGTCGAGTTGCGAAACGAAGTGGACAGGCTGGAACGCACCGCCGAAGAAGCCCGCACCGAGCTTGGCGAAGCGCTGTTCCGCAAGGCCCCCGAAATCGATCCGGCGCCCATCAAGGCTGCGATGGGCACACTAGCCGTTGCCATCGACAACGCAGATCAGAGCAAGGCCCCATTCTTCACGCGCCTGTTCTGGTCCTTTGCCAAGAAAGGCCGGATCACCGCGCTTCGACAGGCGATTGGGGACGTGGACCCGGTGCTGGCCGCAACAGGCTGCCCGGCGACTCCCACCTCCGGCACGACTATCGACCTTTCCGACCTGCGCGCGCACCTTGCGGACGTTGACCGGCGCTTGAAGTGGCTGGCGGATGCACGGACCTACCTCGCGGCCCTTGCCGGCCTGCAAGCCAGCCGAAGCCTGGAAGACGTTTCGCGCGACGAAGCCAAGCTTCAGGAACAGATCGCCGCCCACTCGCTGCAAATGTGGAAGCTGTGGCTGCGCATCCAGCCTTCCCGCCTTTCCTATCAGGACCGGCAGCGCCTTGGACGCTACACCGCCATGCTGCAAATGGTGATCGAAGCCGGCGCCGACGGCGAGCTTTCCAAGCAAGCCTATGGCCAATATGCCTCGATGCTGAAGGACGTGTCTTACCTGCTGCCCTGCTGGGCCGTGACCAACCTGTCCGCGCGTGGCAAGATCCCGTTCGAGCCAGGCACGTTCGATCTTGTGGTCTTCGATGAGGCCAGCCAGTGCGATATCGCATCGGCCCTGTCCCTTCTCTACCGCGCCAAGGCCGTGGCGGTTATCGGCGATCCCAAGCAGCTTTCCCACATCTCCAGCCTGCAACGGGGCCAGGATCAGAGCCTGCTGGAGAAGTTCGGTCTGATCGAGGACTATCCCCAGTGGTCCTATGCCATGCAGACCCTCTTCGGCCTCGCCGCATTGCAGGTCCATGGCGAGGATATCGTTGGACTGGTTGACCACCACCGCTCGCACGCCGATATCATCGACTTCTCTAACCGCGAATTCTACGAAGAGCGCCTTCGCGTTGCCACCCGCTATGACCGCCTGAAGCGCCCCGCCAAGGCTGAGCCGGGCATCCGTTGGATCGACGTGAAGGGCAATTGCCAGCGCCCCGGCGCCGGCGGCGCGGTCAATCGGATTGAAGCTCAAGCCGTGGCAGAGGCCTTGAAGGACCTGGTATTCCGGAAGGGCTATGAAGGCTCACTAGGCGTTGTTACCCCATTCCGCGCCCAAGCCAATGCCATCACCGAAGCGGTCAACGCAGATAATGCGCTAGCCAGCCGGCTCATCCAGCATGGCTTCATCGCCGATACCGTCCACAAATTTCAGGGCGATGAGCGCGACCTGATGATCTTCTCGCCCGTCATAACCGGCGATCCGCCGCCTGGTGCAGTCGCATTCCTCAAGGCGAACGGCAACCTGTTCAACGTCGCCATAACGCGCGCCCGCGCTCAGTTGCTCGTGGTCGGTGATCGGCTTGGTTGTGGCAAATCCGATATCGGCTATCTCTCCCGCTTCGCATCCTACGTTGGCAACCTGGATGGTCGGCCGGTCCCCGTCGACGACCAGGTGGACCATGATCTTGGCCCTGCCTATCCACAGGTTCCCAATCCTCATCAAGTGTCCGATTGGGAACGGGTTTTCTATCCCGAATTCTACAAAGCCGGCCTGCGGCCGATCCCTCAATATCCCATCGAGCGCTTCATTGCGGATTTCGTGGTCGTAAACGGGGAACGCCGCCTTGTGATCGAGGTCGATGGCGAACGCTATCACCGCAACTGGACGGGCGAGCTGTGCCGCCGAGACCAAATTCGCAACCAACGGATGTTCGAACTCGGCTACGATGTGATGCGCTTCTGGGTCTATGAAATTCGCGACGACATGAAGGGGTGTGTTAAGCGGGTCGAGGAATGGATCGATGCCGACTGATTGTTGGTTAGACAACATCGAAAACGTCCTAGCGAGATGACCAGCAAACTGCACCCAATTGCCGTCGGGATGATCGGTGGCGGGCGCCCAAAGTCCTCTGCACCGTCATATGCAGACATTTTGCTGGGCGCTGGCGCATTGCCCGCACCCAGCCTCGATGATGAAATCCGCCGACTGGTCAGCCAGCATGGTTGGGAGGCAGTGGCCAAATCAGCGAAGAAATTGGCAAAGCCGAACAAGCGAGCGGAATTGGAACGGGAGGATTTCAAGGTTCTTGGCAACTTATTGTATGATGAAATTGAAAACGAACTACGTGGTCTGCCAACTCGATCAAATAATGCATTGGCCGATGCAGCTGTTCCTCTAGTCCGCCACACCTGCCATTCGTCCGGTCATCGCCGCATGATGGAACGGCTGGCCAGCCATCGGTGCCATTTCACCCAAGCGATGCTGCGGATTGTTTTGGCGGCTGAAAGTTACCCTTGCAGCGTCTTGCATAAGGCCTGTGAAGACGCACTTGCGGTTGAAGGCATGGAAGAGCATGCCAAACCCTATTTGGATGAGCTGCGGGATGCTGTGGCCGTGTTGGATGCAGCGGGCACGCCGCTGACCGAAGACGTGACGCTTTCGTAGCTGCGCACCATTGTGGCCAAGGCTCGCATGTCACGCCCCGTTAAAGCGGATACCTTGCTGGGTGGCAGTCTGTTACGGGTAACCAGCCTAGGAGAGCCGAAATGACCGGTTCAAATCATGGCATGAAACCATCGCTTCAATTCATGCGCTGAACTATACAAAAAATCTCACTATTTTCTACCAACGCCAGCATATAAATGGAACCCCCAGAAACTTCGGTGCAATCTTGCCCGGCCTTCTGGAGACCAAGACAATGCGCGACCTGCAACCGTCCGGGTTCATGACGGTGCGCCAGTTTCTCGATACGTATCCGATCGGGCGCACCACCCTGTATCGCCTCGCTGCTGCTGGCAAAATTCCGATCGTGAAGATTGGCCGGGCCAGCCGCATTCCCCGCGCCGATGCCGAACGCTGGGCGGCTTCGCTGCCCAAGCTGGGCGGGTGATCTGCGCATGCCCACCCGCGAACCCACCAGCGGCAGCGCCCTGAAAGCCATCCGGGCCAAGTGCCTGGATTGTGCCGGCGGGATGCCATCCGAAGTGCGGGAGTGCGCCATCACCCGGTGCGCCCTGCATCCGTTCCGCATGGGCCAGCGCCCCAAGAAGGCCAGTGGAGAATTGCCGGCCGAAGCCAAGGCCGCGCTGCTGGCCCGGCTGGGCGCCGCAGACACGGGCGGGATAAACAAACAGGAAAAAAGGGCCCCCAATGAAGGGCTGGCACCATGATGGCCACCGCTATGGACCTGGTGGGCAGCTTCATGGCCACCATGGCGGCAACGGGCATCACGCCTGCCAATGCCGGCTCGGTGGCAGCAGACCTGCTGTCTGGCAGGCTTGTGCGCTTCCCGTGCATTGGCGAGCGCAAGCCCAACGGCTGGGCGGTGCTGTTCCTTGATCGATCCCCAGCCGGCGCCTTCGGCAATTGGCGGCTGGGGCGATGCGGCACCTGGCGCGCCAATAGCCAATCCCCTTCCCCGCTCAATCGGCATGATCTTGCACGGGTTAAGGCGATGCGGGAGGCCCGCCGCCTGGCGCTGCAGCAGGACGTGGCGGCCGAAGCGGCAGAGATTTGGAACAAGGCACGCCCGGCAAGCCCCGATCATCCCTATCTGGCCGCCAAGGGCATGGCAGGCGACGGGTTGCGGGAGACTGGCTGGGCGCTGCTGGTGCCGATGCGCGGTCCCAATGGACAGCTGTGGAACCTGCAACGGATTGGTGCCGATGGCGGCAAGCGGTTCATGAAGGGTGGCCAGGTGGCTGGATTGCTGTGGCAATACGGCGACATGACCGATGCCGCCGGTTCGGTGCTGGTGATCGGCGAAGGCGTAGCCACCATGGCGGCGGTGCATGCTGCCACCGGATTGCCCGTGGTGGCGGCATTTTCCGCCAATAATCTTGGGACAATCGCAAAGGCGATGGCCACTCGGCATCCGACATGCCGCCTGATCATGGCCGCCGATATGGACCCCAACAAAACAGGGCAGCGCGCCGCCCGCGAAGCTGCCGCGTTGGTGGGGGCTGGCATTGCTTGCCCTCCACAGCCGCCCGGCTGGCCAGATGGGAAAGGCTGGGACTTTGCCGATGCCTGGCCCTTGAACGGCGGCGCTGATGCCATCCGGTGCGCTTTGAAACCGTTGATAGAATTCAAAGGCGGTGAACAGCCATGACCAAGCCCCAACCGGTGCCCCCCGAAGGCTGGGCAGTCCAGAACCCCGAACCGCCGCCACCGCCATTGCGGGCGATGAAGCTGGGCAATTTCCTGAAGCTGGCATTGCCACCCCGCCAGATGCTGCTGGGGCCGATCATCGCCGAACGGTCGCTGAACATGATCTTTGCGCCGCGAGGCATCGGAAAGACCCACCTGGTGATCGGCATGGCGATTGCGATAGCCACCGGCACCCGCTTCATGCGCTGGCATGCTCCCACCCCGCGCCGCGTGCTCCTGATCGATGGTGAGATGCCGGCTGTGGCATTGCAGGAACGGTTCAGGACAGCGCTTTCCGGGCATGAGTCTGTTCAAGATGCGCATGAAAATATGAGCATATTGGCGGCTGACTCGTTGCCCGATGGTTTGCCTGACTTGGCGACGCCAGAAGGCCAAGAGGCACTGGCGCCCGTGCTGGAAGTCCAAGACCTCCTGATCGTGGACAATCTCTCCACCCTCTGCCGTTCGGGCAAGGAAAACGAAGCGGAAAGCTGGGGGGACATGCAAGCCTGGGCGCTGGCGCAGCGCCGTGCTGGGCGGGCGGTGCTGTTTGTCCACCATTCGGGCAAGACTGGCGAACAGCGTGGCACAAGCCGCCGGGAAGACGTGCTGGAGACCGTCATCAAGCTGGCGCGCCCCACCGATTACAAGGAAAGCGAAGGCGCCCGGTTCATCGTGTCCTACACAAAGGCCCGCAGCCTTATGGGCAGCGACGCCGAACCATTTGAAGCCTGGCGGAAGGATGGAGCGTGGCAATCTGCCAGCGGAACATCGGCACGGGATGCGCAGATTTTGGCAATGGCCGAGGACGGGATGACCCAGCGAGAAATTGCCCGCGCCATCAAGTGCGGCCCTGCCACGGTCAATCGGGTGGTGAAAGCGAATAAGGACAAGTCAGCGTGAAGCCAGCGGATGTTCCGCTGTTCCATTGCATAGCAGGCGGAACAGTGGAACGCCCCGATGGCAAAGAGTGGAACGGCCGATGAAACGCAGAACGGAACAGCGAAACGCCAGCCGATCTGGACCATCCGCAAGCGTAAAATAGGGTGCAAATAGGCCAATGGCCGCCCTCGTCACTTCAGGTGGGGCGGATGCAAACATGCCGAGGCCGATCCAGAGACACCGCGTCCACCGGGCCGATCAATCGCTAACCCAACAATCGCGGCGCCGCATTTTTCGCACCGGTTGCACGCGCGCCCGCGCGAGATGGTTGCCCAGCCGCCCAACTGGCCAATTTTTGGAACGATACCCGCACGCGCGCACCCGCGCGATGCCGCTGGAAACATTGCCACCCGAGGCCGAGAATAGGCCGTAGCGGCGCACTTTTGGTGGGGTATTTTGTGGGAACCAGGACACTGCCGGTATTTTTCTCTTATTTAATCAATCTCTAACCTGTTTTGTTCGATTGACACTCTGTCCGCTACGCCCTCACTGTGAACGGCGTGAAGTCACCACTTAAGAAGGGGATATACCCCCAAAAATCCGGTCGTCAGCATGTGCCTCGAAGCCGCCTCGGGCTCCGGTATCAAGATTAGAATGCTCTCGTGATTCCGAACTCGCTTCTCAGCCGGTTGAATGCGTATAGTTCAATCGTGCTGTCATTTTTTTCGTAAGACAGTCGCGCAAAGGGCGCGAAGCTGCCGACCCTGAGATTGCGGAAGGTTGCACCCAAGCTGGCCCGGTATGATTGGTCTGACCGCCGCCTCGGGAACAGCGCGATACGCTCGTCCGCCACCAGCCGACCAAAGCCCAGTGATGCAATAACGGTTACGGGCCCGATTTCCCGGTAACCAAGCAACGTGGCTTGGCCGCCCCAGAGCGCGTAACCAGGGTCCATCAGCGATTGGCGATCAGCCGACAGCGTAACGCTGAAGCCGGCACGGTTGGACACTGCCCGCTCATAGCTCAACGATGCCGCGTAGACCTGCCCATCCCAGATTGCATTGAAGCGATTGTCGGTGAAGGCAATGCTCCCCATGCCACGCAACTGAGCCTTTCGTCCCAAGGGGTGGAAGTAGTTGAATTCCAGCGTTGCAGCGCGTGAAAATGCCCTTCCACCAAACCATCGCCAAAGGCCGCCAGTTTCCAGCGAGAGCCTGTCCGCTCCCAGCCGCAGCTCCGGACCAATGGTGGCGGAGATCGCTACATCATTGAAATTGCTGGCGCGGTAAAGGTTAGCTGAACCGGACATTCGGGCAAACAGGTTAGTGCCTTTGCTGATCGGAAATCGGCCATACGCCTGGCCACGGAACGCCAAGCCTATGCCCGACTGTTGCTGGGCATCTGGATCAAGTTCGAAATCGCCGATGACGGTCCCGAGCGTATTCGACCGGGTGGCGCGATTGATGTTGCTGTCTGGCGCAACAGCCAGATCAAGGCTGGCCCCTAGCGGCTTTTGCGCCCGCAGTGCCGCCGAATAGCGGTCAACCAGCCGCGCCACATCGGGCGGCAATCCACCGGCCTGGGCTTCGCGCAAGGCGCGGCGCGCGCCTGCTTCGTCACCCAGCATGTCGAGGACACGGGCCAGCTCCAGTCGCACACGCTGGGCCTTGGGTTGCTCGTCGAGTATGGCGCGCAGCAGCACCGCAGCTTCGTTCAAGCGGCGTTGCCCCGACAGCATCAGGGCCAGCCGGAACCGTGCCTCGCTCCTTGTCTCGACGGAGGGATCGGCAAACAGTGCGCGATAGGCCGTTTCCGCGACGGCAAGATCACCAGCCGTCTGGGCGCGACCGGCCATTGCCAGCAGTTGATCGGCGGTTACGGCAATTGACTGCGGACTATCGGGCGCTGCGGCCAATGCCGCGCTCGCCAGTGCGAGCAAGAGTGGCAGCAGGCCGGCAAGGCACGGCCAGCAGCGCATCATGGTCGTCGTCGCACCGTCACTGCCGGCTGCCCGCAAACGCTCCACCGGCTGTTATCCACGACTTCCTTTCGGGGTGCAGGAAGGGCACTTGGAACTGGCCCATCGTCTCTACGGCGCCCGGGCCCGCGAATATGCCGGAGAAGCTACCCTCACTCGGTGCACCCGGTGTGCTCAGGTTGCCGCTGAAACCTGTCGCACCAGGACTGAACTTGGTGTTGGTGAGGGCATATGTGGCGACATCTGGATAGGAGCACCCCCAGTCGCAGAACAGCTGGAGGCTGATCTCGCCGCTCAGCGCGCCCGTGCCAAAGTTGAAGTCGAACCGGGAGGTGCCATAAACACCATCAGCAACGGGAAAACGTCCGACAGCATGTCCAACGTATCGCGCGATTCCCGATAATGGGACCTGGCCGGCCAGCGTTGGCTGGCCAACGGCAAATACTCCATTGACATAGATACCGGCACTTGCGTCATAAGTGTACAGGTCCACGAACGAGACATAGCTGTAAACGGACCCTGATTGGCCAGCCGGAGAAATGGTTGCAAAGTCAGCGAACTGACTTTGGGTAGACAAAGCGGCTGAGAATACTTGCCCTGGCAAAGGGCTTTGGAAGTAACCCAGTCGCCCTACTTGCATCAGGGTACCGGAGCCCTTAATCGGCGCTGTGACCTGGTAGGTCTTGCTCGCCGCGTCATAGGAAACGGAGAAATTGTCGGCATCCGGCGTCCCCCAGCCCTTGCCGACCGTCTTCAGCTGGGCATTGTAGAGCTGATCGGCGAAGAGTGTCGCTGCGACCGGCTGGAAAGCAGGCGGCGTTGGTGCCGGCGTGGGCGTCGGCGTGGGCGTCGGCGCGGGGGTCGCCACTGGCGGTGGTGTCTGGGCGATTCCACCGCCTGCCGCCAACCCACCACCACAACCCGCGAGCAGGCCAAGGCTGCAGCCTGCGAGAACATGCCGTGTGCCGATCATGGACATTTGATCTTCCCACCCTCTGGAGCGCTGGCGTTTCCAGGGCGCACAGATGGTGCCACGCGAAGAGCAGGCCGTGAATGAAGGGTGGCCGATATCTTGCCGATGGATTGCCGATGATGGCCCGTCGTCCTGTTTTCAAGCAGGTTTTGTCGGGTCCAGTACACCGCGAACAAAGGAATCCGGCCAGATGCCACGCTTGCGCCAATAGGCCACGTGTCCAAGCCGTTGGCACAAGACGGCAAATCGAGGATCGGCTCTGAGTGATGTCATCGCCGGAACGAACAAAAACTGCGTTCGGCCCCATTCGGAACCGGCATAGAAATCGCGGATGTTATGGCCGCGCTGCATCACCAGTCCGCTGTTTTGAAGCAGGCCATCAGCCACTGCAAAGGCGGCGTCCAGTTCACCCAGGTGGGCAAAGACCATGACGGCATTGGCGGCGAGGCCCGGCGCGAGCGTGGCCGCCCGGGTGCACACTTCCTTGGCTTCGCGGATATCCGCGATCGATCGGCTTCCAATTGCGACAAGGGCCGCTCGCCAGGATTCAACACTCGGCTTCGACATGTTGGGTGGGCGCGCCGCCGCATCGCCCAGCAGCGCCAATCCAGCGGAGGGTCGATCCGTGAAGGCGTAGATGAGCATCCGTGCGTTCCAAACCAGCGATGATTTGGGCCAGAGGCGGAGCGCCTGGTCCACCACCTTGTCGGATTCCCCGATACGCCCGAAAATCCAGTGTTTGAGCGCGCGCCGCTGTTGGTGACCAGCATTGAATGGCTCGATCGCGATCGCTCGTTCGTTCGCCTCCCAGGAATCGGTGCAGCGTCCCATGCCCTGATAAAACAAAGTGAGATGGGACCAGGCAGCCGCACAGTCCGGGCTATCCTGCAAAACCGCCAGCAGCGCATCTTCCCACCGCGTCCAGCTGTCGAGGTCTCGGCGCTGGAAGGCGAGCACTGTCCGCGCATTTGGCTCCTTCGGATCGCGTGCCAAAGCCTCTTCTGCTGCACCCCGCGCCTGCTCGCTGTTATCGGTCACGTGCGCCAGCCAGCCCCAGGCCGCAGCACGATCCGGATCAAGGGCGATCGCATCCCTGAACAGGCCTTCGGACTTGCTCAGGCCATCCGGCGTGCCAGTGGCTTGCAAACGTCGGCCATTCTCGATCAGCGCGTCGACCTCGGCACGTCTGTTGCGATCGCGGGCAAACATCGCCCCGGCGGCAAGCGCGGCCAATCCGGTGACGCCAGCAAGAACCAGCTTGCGCCGATCAGGTGACGCCACATTCACAGGATTGGCGATATCAATTGCTTCGATATCCAGCGCGTCTCCAACCAACCGAAAGCCAACGCGCGGGATTGTCTCGACACCAAGACAGGTGGAGAGCTTGTTCAGGATGCGGCGAACCTCGGCCACGGCGCGGTTTATGGCATCTTCGCCAACGATGCGATCATCCCAGCAAAGGCGGAGCAGCGCCTCGCGCGACAAGACTCCGCCGCGGGCATCTGCCAAAGCAACTAGAACTCGCATGACGCGCGGTTCCACTTTCATCGACCCGGACGCACCTTCGACCAACCGCAGGGACGGTTTGATGGTCAAATCACCAAGCGCGAAATCAGCGCAGGTGGCGAGCATCGAAGTTCCGGAACTCGGCTTTACGCTAGGTGAAGTCGTCTTCTCCATGAACCTAACCTAGAGGAGTTTGCCACAATGTGCGAGCGCCCCGGGCCAGGAAGCGGTTTTTATGATCCAGGAAGCTTCTGGAGCAATACGCGCCAGCGCGCTTGCGTAAGATTCTTTAAAGTTCATCGATCGCCCATATCTGATGTCCCGCAAAGGACTACTTTCTAGGCGATCTAAGTGGCGTTTCCATAAGGGAAATATTTTTCACCATTTAAATCAACGCCAGAATTGATTTGCTCGAATCCCAGTCTGTCCGCCAGCTCCTGTTGGGCACGGAATTGCCGGCGAACCTCAAAGTGTTCCGCCGCCGTTACTCTGACGCGCAGGCATCCTCCACGGCAGGGGCGACGATGGTCACCGTCTGACCGGCGTCCTTGCGGTAAATGTCGTCGTGGACCAGCAGACTGCCATCGCTGCCCAACTCCGCGGTGAAATAGCCGACGAACACCGGGATCGGCTGGGCGAACGGCACGGTCTGCGTGTCGCGGCTGGTGTTCACGACGGTGTGCAGGCTGTCCCGGCTGGCGGGCGGGCCGAGCAGCGTGGCGGCGAAGCCCAGCGCGTCGTCCACCCGGATGCAGCCGTGGGACAGCGCGCGCTTCTCGCGCTCGAACAGCTGGCGCGAGGGCGTGTCGTGGATGCCGACGCTGTAGGCGTTGCGGAAATCCAGCTTCATCAGGCCCAGCTGGTTGTCGGGCCCCGGGCGCTGGCGATAGCGGTTGCCCTCGCGCACATAGCCCTGCGCCGCCGCGCGCCTCGGGTTGCGCGCGACCAGACGGCCCACGCTTTCCGCCACGATGCTGGCCGGCACCTCCCACCACGGATTGAGGATCACGCCACCCGCCACACCCCTGAACGTCGGTGTTGGCGTTTTCGGCTTGCCGATGATCGCCCGCCAGCGCGCCTGCTCCACCGCGCCGTCGAACAGGCGGATCTCATAGGCCGGGATGTTGACCAGCAGCCAGCGCCCGACGGGCAGCGGCCCCAGTGCCTGCCAACGGGCCAGGCTTGCCGCCACTGCCGTGCGGGCGCGCGGCGACAGCGCCCTTGTGTCGACCGCTTGCAGTTGGGCAGCGGGCCCGGAGAGCGCCTGGGCGGGTGGCGGGGCCGGCATGTCCTGAGCGCCGGCCGCAACCGCCGGGGCCGCCAACAGGAGGCCGAGCAGCCAGATGCAGGCAGTTGATCGCCAGAAACGGGCGGCTGGCCGATCCAGCAACTGTAATTTTCGTTTCATGTGCATAGAGTTTACCTCCATGCATCGAGAAGAACCCTCCGTATCTCGCCGGATGCTGCTGAAAGCCGCCGGCCTGGCAGCCCCCGCCCTGCTCGCTGCCCGCCCGGCGCTGGCTGCCCCGCCGCCTGCAGCGCCGCATCCCCGCCTGCTCGAACAGGCGCGCGCCGCCTTTGATCGCCACGCCG
>NZ_WMHO01000139.1 GCF_010994245.1 Sandarakinorhabdus rubra | reverse complement strand
CGTGCCGGCGGGTACGGCCGGGGATTTCGCCCAAGGCCTTATGGACCTTGCCCGTCGTGTGTGCACGCCGCGCCGCCCGCGCTGCCTGGCCTGCCCGATCGCCGATGCCTGCGCGGCGCGCGCCGCCGGCAACCCGGAGGATTATCCGGTAAAGGCCGCGAAGAAGGCACGGCCCACCCGCCACGGCACCGCCTGGTGGCTGGAGGCCCAGGGCCGGGTGCTGACCGTGGTGCGCCCGGCGCGTGGTTTGCTGGGCGGCATGCGGGCGCTGCCCAGTTGCGGCTGGCTGGGGCCGGGCGCGGCGCCCCCGCCCGAGCTGGCGCCAACGGGTGACTGGCGGCCGCTGGGCGTGGCACGGCATGGCTTCACCCATTTCGAACTGGAACTCGCCGTGATGGGCCTGGTGCTGCCGGAACCGCCGGCCATCGCGTTGCCCGACGCGCAATGGCTGCCGCGCGACGGCTTGTCGGGCCTGCCGACCCTGTTCATGAAGGCGGTGCAGCTGGGGCTGGCAGCAGGGAAAGAGGCGGCATGACGATATTTCACGATGTTCCGGTGACCGGCTTCACCGGCGGGCGGCTTGATCGGGCCGATGAACTGCGGCGCGATCCGGCGGCGCTGATTGCCCTGCGCGCGCGCGCCGATGCCCGCTGGCTGGTGCTGGACAAGCTCAATCCCGTTGTCCGCCCCGGAAACAAGGAGGGCGATCCGCCCGGCATCCTGTGGGCCTATCGCTCGGACGTGCCGCACGATGCGCTGTCGATCTTCGTGGGCATGGATGGGGAGGCGCCGCGCTTTGCCGCCGCCGCGCCCTCCGATGAGCTGGTCAGCGATTTCGGCGGGCAGGTGCTGGACGCCCGCGCCGCTGGCGCCCTGCTGCCGGCGCCCGAAGCCGCCATCGTGGCGCAGGCGCGCAGCATCATCGACTGGCACCAGCGCCACGGCTTTTGCGCGGTGTGCGGCGCCCCCACACAACTGGCCAAAGCCGGCTATGCCCGCCAGTGCAGCGGTTGCAAGGCCGAGCATTTCCCGCGCGTCGATCCGGTGGTGATCATGCTGGCCGTGAAGGACGGCCATGCCCTCGTCGGCCGCCAGCCGCGCTTTCCCAGGCGTTTCCTGTCGGCGCTGGCTGGCTTCGTGGAGCCGGGCGAAAGCCTGGAGGAAGCGGTGCGGCGCGAGCTGTGGGAAGAAGCCGGCATCACCACAAGCCGCGTGCGCTATCTTGCCAGCCAGCCCTGGCCCTTCCCGTCGAGCCTGATGATCGCCGCCTTCGCCGAAGCCCAGGGCTTCGACGTGCGGCTGGACGAGGAAGAGCTGGAAGAGGTGCGCTGGGTGACCAAGGACGAGGTTCGCGCCGCGCTGGCCGGAGCAGGTGACTGGCTGGCGCCGCCGCCGATGGCCATCGCCCACACGCTGCTCAAATGCTGGGCCGATGAACCTTAAGCCACCGCCTGTTCGCGCACCAGCCGGGCAGCGTCTTCGGGCGGCATCGGTTTGCCGAACAGCCAGCCCTGCGCCTGGGTGCAGCCCAGTTCCCTGACCAGTTCGAAGGCCGCGCGGGTTTCGGTGCCTTCCGCCGTGGTCGCCATTTCGAGGCTGGCGGCCAGCCGCACAATGGCCTGTATGATGGCGCTGGCTTCGTCGCCGCTGGCGCCGTCTTCACCGGTCATGGCACGGGCCACAAAGCTGCGATCGATCTTCAGGCGCGAAAAGCGGGCCTTCTTCAGCGTGCCCAGCGCCGAATAGCCGGTGCCGAAATCATCCAGCGCGAAGGTGACGCCCATCGCCGTGAGCCGCGCCAGCACGTCGGTGATGGCCGGCTTTTCGGCCAGGAACAGGCTTTCGGTGATCTCCAGCTCGAGCCGGCGCGGCGCCACGCCGTGGCGGGCGAGCGCGGCGGCGATGATGTCGGGCAGGGCGGCATCTTCCACCTGCACCGCCGACAGATTGACCGAGATGCCGACATGATCGGGCCACTGCGCTGCCTGCGCCAGCGCCTGCTCGATCACCCAGCGCCCAATCGGCAGGATCAGCCCGGTCTCCTCGGCCAGCGGCACGAACTCCAGCGGCGGGATCAGGCCCAGTTCGGGATGGTGCCAGCGCAACAGCGCTTCAAAGCCGGTGACACGTTCATCACTGGCATCGACAATCGGCTGGAACACCAGCGCCAGCTGGCGGCGGGCCAGCGCCTCGCCCAGATCGGCTTCCAGCCGGCGGCGCTGAGCAGCAGCCTGGGCCATTGCTGCTTCATAGCGCAGCGCGGCGCCGCGGCCCTGCTCTTTGACCCGGTAGAGCGCAAGATCGGCGCATTTCAGCAGCGCCTCCGGGCTGCGGGCGTCAAGCGGTGTGGCAGCCCAGCCCACCGAGGCGCCAACCATCACTCGGCCCGCCGCGCCATCCTCCCCCAGCGGGAAGGGCTGCGCCAGTTCGCTCACCACCCGCTGCGCCAGGGCGGCAGCCTGGGCCGGATCGGCATCGGGCAGCAGCAGGGCAAACTCGTCGCCGCCCAGCCGCGACACCAATATGGGCTCGCCGCGCCCGCCCTTCACCACGGCCTGCAATCGCTGCGCCACCAGGCGTAGCAGCAGGTCGCCGGCGGCATGGCCGAACCCATCGTTGACCGCCTTGAAGCGATCGAGATCGACGAACAGCAGGGCCGCCGGCCGGCCGCTGCGCACCGCCCGTTCCACCACGTCGTCCAGCGTTTCACGGAACAGGCTGCGGTTGGCGAGACCGGTGAGCGGATCGAAGCGCGCCAGCTGGGCGATACGTTCATGGGCGCGCCGCGCATCGGTGACATCGCGGCCAACCCCGCGATAGCCGGCAAAGGCGCCGCCGGCATCAAAGCGCGGCGTGCCCGACAGCGACCACCAGCGGATGTCGCGGCCCAGCGGCACCGGCACCACCAGGTCGCGGAACGGCTGGCGGGTGCCCAGCGCCTGCGCCAGCGCCGCCGTGCCGGCCCCGCCATGCACGGGGTCGAGCAGCGACAGGAGCGGCTGCCCCTCGAGGTCCGCCGGCCGCCGCCGCGCCACGTCGGCAAAGCGCGGCGTCACATGGCCGAAGCGGCCCAGCGCATCCAGTTCCAGCAGCCAGTCCGAGCCATTGGCCTCATATTCATTGAGCAGCAGGCGCACCACCTCGCCCTGTTCCTGCAGTTCGGCCTCGCTCTTCAGCCGGGCCATCGTGGTCCAGGTGTTGACCAGCGCCGCCCGCGCCTTGATCAGCGCGAAGCTGGCCAGCCCGAGGGCGAACAGCGGGTGATGCAGGGCTGCCCCGGGCGGCAATGCCCCCCACATGGCCCCGCCGATCAGCATCACGACGGCCAGCACCGCCACCGGCATGGTGGACGCACAGTTGGACAGGGCGCCCAGAAAGATCATCGAGAAGATCATCAGGATCGCCTGACCTTCGGCGCCCAGCCGGGGTGCCAGCGTGGCCACCAGCCCGGCCCAGCTGGCAGCGAACAGCGCGATCTCGCCCGTGACCAGCCAGAACCGCCACTGCGGCACCGCCAGGCCGGCCAGCAGGCGACGACGCCCCAGCGAGATCGCCAGCAGGCCCCACCACAGCGACAGCAGCACGAGGCCACCCGTCCAGGGCGCGATCCGGGCAAAGGGCACCTGGCGGCCGAAGGCGCCCAGCAGCATCGTCAGGTTTATGGTCAGCAGCGCAAGGTTGAACGGCAAGTTGGTGGCCATCTGGGCCAGCTGGTGGCCACGCACCCGGGCCCAGAAGCCATCATTGGCCTGGGCAAAACCCAGAAGCTGCAGCCAGCCCAGATCACGCGCGATCGGCACCGGCGGCACCAGCATTGCAGTCATGCCCATCGTCCCTGGATCGGTTGCAATTTCCTGGGGCATGAAACGGCGGCGGCAGCGGCGCGTTGAATCGCCGCCCCAAAGTCGGTGCTTGGCAGGCGGCGGCTTGTTCCATACTTGTTCACGGATGGAGCCTGCTGCCCTCCCCGATTCCCCCAATGCTGCCGTGCCGCCCTGGCTGGCCGGGCTCAACGCCCCGCAACGCGAGGCGGTGACCACCACGGACGGCCCAGTGTTGATCCTGGCCGGCGCCGGCACCGGCAAGACCCGGGCGCTGACCGCGCGGCTGGCGCATATCCTGTTCAGCCGGCTGGCCTTTCCCAGCCAGGTTCTGGCCGTCACCTTCACCAACAAGGCGGCGCGCGAGATGAAGGAGCGCACCACCGCCCTGTTGGGGCCGATGAGCGAGGGCCTGCCCTGGCTGGGCACCTTCCACGCGCTTTCGGCCAAGATGCTGCGCCGCCATGCCGGCCTGGTGGGGCTGACGGGCGATTTCACCATCCTCGACACCGATGACCAGCTGCGCCTGCTGAAACAGGTCATCGCCGAGGCCGGAATCGACGAGAAGCGCTGGCCGGCCAAGCAGCTGATGAGCCTGATCGACCGCTGGAAGAACCGCGGCCTGTTGCCCTCAGCGGTGCCGCCGGGCGAAAGCCACGCCTATGCCGACGGGATGAACGGTGGGGGCGCTGCGCTCTATGCCCGCTACCAGGAACGGTTGGCGACGCTGAACGCCTGCGATTTCGGCGACCTCTTGCTGCACATGCTGGCGATCTTCCGGGCCCACCCGGATGTGCTGGCCGAGTATCGCAGCCGCTTCCGCTACGTGATGGTGGATGAGTATCAGGACACCAACAGCGCCCAGCACCAGTGGCTGAAATCGCTGGTGAACGAGGCACGCAACATCGCCTGCGTGGGCGATGATGACCAGTCCATCTACAGCTGGCGCGGCGCCGAGGTGGCCAATATCCTGGCCTTCGAGCGCGATTTTCCGGGCGCGAAGCTGATCCGGCTGGAACAGAATTACCGGTCCACCCCGCACATACTGGCGGCCGCCAACGCGCTGATTGCACACAATCGCGGCCGGCTGGGCAAGGCGCTGTTCACCACCCACGCCGGCGGCGAGAAGGTGGCGGTGACCGCCGTGTGGGACGGGCCGGAGGAAGCCCGGCTGGTGGGCGACGAGGCCGAGCGGCTGGCCCGCGAAGGCGCCTCGCTGAATGACATGGCGATCCTGGTGCGCGCCCAGTTCCAGACCCGCCTGTTCGAAGACCGCTTCATCGCCATCGGGCTGCCCTATCGCATCGTCGGCGGCTTCCGATTCTATGAGCGCGCTGAAGTCCGCGACGCGCTGGCCTATCTGAGGCTCGTGCAGTCGCAAGACGATGCGCTGGCCTTCGAACGCATTATCAACGTGCCAAAGCGCGGCCTTGGCGACAAGGCGATGGCGACGCTGCACGGGCTGGCCCGCGCCGGCAACCTGCCGCTGCCGCGCGCCGCACAGCTGGCCGTGGAGCGCGGCGAGCTCACCCCGGCGGCGCGGCGGTCGGTGCAGGCGTTCCTCGCCGACGTAGCGCGCTGGCGCGAGATGGCGGCCAGTCTGTCCCATGTCGAACTGGCCGAGGTGGTGCTGGAGGAATCGGGCTATGTCGCCATGTGGCAGGCGGAGAAGTCCACCGAGGCCGATGGGCGAATCGAGAACCTGAAGGAACTGGTGCGGGCGATGGGCGATTATCCCTCGCTCACCGCCTTCCTGGAGCATGTCGCGCTGGTGATGGACAATGATGCCCAGGGCGACGGCGAGAAGATCACCATCATGACCCTCCACGCCGCCAAGGGGCTGGAGTTTGATCATGTCTTCCTGCCCGGCTGGGAGGAGGGCGTGTTCCCCAGCCAGCGCGCGCTGGACGAAGGCGGCACCGCCGCGCTGGAGGAGGAGCGCCGGCTGGCCTATGTGGGCATCACGCGCGCCCGGCGCACCGCCCACATCATCAACGCCGCCAACCGCCAGGTCTATGGCCAGTGGACGGCGGCGTTGCCCAGCCGCTTCATCGCCGAACTGCCGGACGCGCATGTGTCCACCCGCTCCACGCTGTCGGGCGGGCCCAGCCTGTGGCGGGCGGCACTGGCCGGCGATGATCCCTTCGCCGATGTCGGTCGCGGCACCGGGCGCGGCCCAGGCTGGAACCGCGCCGCCCAAAACGCCGGCGGCGGCTTTGGGCCGCGCGCCGCCGTGCCGAAGGAAGCACGGGTGAGCGCCGTGTCACTCGCCCCGGCGCCGGCCGTCAGGCGCGGGGCACGGGTGTTCCACGCCCGGTTCGGTGAAGGCGTGGTGGTGCATGTCGACGGCAACAAGCTGGAGATCGACTTCGGTGCAGCGGGACGCAAGCGCGTGCTCGACAGCTTCGTAACGCTGGCGGAGTAGAGCTGGGGCAGCGTCAAGATCCAGCCGGCAATCCGTGCCGAACGCCGTTCAGGCGCGGCCAGTCATGTCACTGCCGGTGAGCATCAGGCCGATGTCGCGCATGACCGCCGGGGTGATGTACATCATGCCGATCAGGGCAAAGGCGATGGACTGGAGCTGTTCCCAGTTCATGAACTCGCGCGCGAAGAAATAGATGCCTACGACCAGATAGCCGTTGAAGCCGGCACCGAGCGACAGGATCAGCGCGCCGAGCGCCCAATACCAATTGATGCCCATGGTCCAGCCGACCCACGCCATCATCATCATGGCGACGCCAACGCCAGCCAAGGTGAGGGCCAATACAAAGCCCGGGAGATAACGCAACCCGCCCATGGGATTTAGCAAATACCATTGATTCCCCGAGTCGGCAAACCGCACGCGACGATTCGTCCGCCCGATGCGGCCTTTGCGTTGCCGCCACGTTGCCGCAGCGACAGCGGCTGGCTATGCGGGGCCATGCCCAGCTTGTCCCTGCCTGCACCGCTGCAGCTGCGCGATTATCGCGCCTTCTGGCTGGCGCGCTTCTTCGCCACCGTGGCCGGCATGATGCTGGTGATCGTGATCGGCTGGCAGGTCTATGACATTGCGCGAGCCAGCATGAGCCGCGACGAGGCGGCCTTCCTGCTCGGGCTGATCGGGCTGGCCCAGTTCCTGCCACTGTTCTGCCTGGCGCTGCTGGTGGGCGTGATTGCCGACCGCATGGACCGGCGGCACATGGCGCGCGCCGCGGTCGCCCTCGAAATCGCCTGCGCCGCCGTGCCGGGGGCGCTGGCGCTGGCCGGAGAGGTTCCGATGGCGGCGCTGTTCGTGGTGGCGGCGCTGCTGGGCGTGGCGCGCGCTTTCCAGGGGCCGTCGATGGCGGCGTTGGGGCCCAA
>NZ_WMHO01000138.1 GCF_010994245.1 Sandarakinorhabdus rubra | reverse complement strand
GCTGGTCTGCACGCGGCCGCTGTGGGTGACGGTGACGGTGCCGCCATCGCCGCCGAAGCTGCCGCCGCCGGCACCGGTGACCGAGACATAGCTGCTGCCGCCGCTGCCGCCGCCGCCGCCCATCGATTGCGCAAGAATGCCATGCCCGCCGTCGCCCGTGGTGTTCACCGTCGCCGCGCTGTTCAGCACCACGGAACCGCCGGCCGCGGCGCTGCCGCCGCCACCGCCGCCACCCGTCGTCACGAAACCGCTGCCGCCGCTGCCGCCGGTGCCTGCCACGCTCTGCGCGAAGATGCCGATGATCCCGTTCGACGTGGTCACCGTGCGGCCCGAGGTGATGGTGACGTTGATCGGCCCGCCATTGCCGGCCGCACCGCCGGAGCCGCCACCGCCGGCAAGGTTGGCATAGGAATCGCCGCCGCGCCCGCCATTGCCGCCGATGCTGAAGATGTTGATGCCCGCCGGTACGCCGGAAATGGCTTCGGTGGTGACCGTGCCGGAAATGGTATCGATCACGGTGGGGCCAACGCCGCCGGCGCCGCCATTGCCGGCCGGCACGACGACAGCACCATCGCTGCCGTTGCCGCCATTGCCGCCGCGACCGCCCAGGAAGACGATGTTGCTGTTGCCGTCAGGCACCATGATGTTGATCGGCGTGCTGCCGGTGCCGCTGGTGGCGGGCGTGAAGTTGAGAGCCACGCCCTGCGATGCCGAGGTGCCGGCAGAGACATTGAGCAGGGTGACCGAAACGACGCGCACCACGCTGTTGATGGTTTGCGTGGTCACCGCCGTCACCCGGTAGGTGGCGCCATCGATGCCGACGAACTGGTCGTTCACCGTCTGCGCCGTCAGGATGGCAAAGCCGCCACTGGTGGACACCGACGCTGGGCCCAGGATGCCGGTCACGGTTTCGACCTGCGCGGTCACCGGGTTGAAGATGGAATCCCCGACATTGTAAACCGGGATGGCCGCCCGGGCTGGCGTTGCCGCCGCCGTGGCGATCACCGCCAGCACCGCCGGCGCCATCAGGGCCGCGTTGTTGAGCAGCAGTGCCGCCGCGACCCTTCGCACGGTACGCGATGTGCCGGCGGCGGCTTGAATGACCTTCACGCTCTCGTGGCTCATGGCGCTCCCCCAGCAGACATCGGTCGAGGCAGCGCTGCTGCCCCGACTTGCGATCCCTCAATCGCCCGGCGACCCCTTGATTGATAAACCAAAGGTAACCCAGGTGCCTTTCGTGTCAATCACGTAGGGACCGCCAATTTTCGTATCTATTTCGCTGGCGCCGCCTCCGCTCCGGGCGGGTTCAGGCACAAGAAAGACGCGCCGGCTCCAGGGGGGCCGGCGCGTTCAATCTGCAAACTCAATTCCGGCGGGCGGGCGCCCGGGTCAGGCCGCCTGTTTGGCCAGCAGATCCTCGATCATCAGCTTGCCCGTCGCCTTGGCGCTGCCCACCACGCCGGGAATGCCGGCGCCGGGGTGCGTGCCGGCCCCGACGAAATAGAGATTGGCCAGCACGTCATCGCGGTTGTGGGTGCGGAAATAAGCCGATTGCCACAGCACCGGCTCCAGGCTGAAGGCACTGCCGTGGTGGGCGCCCAGCACGGTTTCGAAATCCTTGGGTGTCCAGGTGCGCATCGTCACCAGGTCACGCTTCAGGTTGGGGATGCATCGGCGTTCCAGTGCATCGAGGATGGAGTCGGCATAGCGCGGCGCTTCCTTCTCCCAGTCGATGTCCAGCTTGCCCAGGTGCGGTACCGGCGACAGCACATAGAAGGCGCTGTGGCCGGGAGGCGCCATGGCCGGATCGGTCGCGGTGGGATGGTGCAGGTAGAGCGAGAAATCGTCGGGCAGCGCGCCGCCCTTGTAGATTTCATCGAGCAGCCCCTTGTAGCGGTGGCCGAACAGGATGGTGTGGTGCTTCACGTCGGGGCGTTCGCCCTTCAGGCCGAAATAGGTCACGAACAGCGACGGAGAGAAGCTGCGGCGCATCATCCTGGTGGCCATTTCGGCCCCGCGCGGATGGGCGCTGAGCAGTTCCTTGTAGGTGTTCACCACGTCGCCGTTGGAGACGACCGCATCAAAGCGGCCCGACCAGCCATCGGCGCAGCGCACGCCGGTAACGCGGCCGCTGTCGGCCATGATGGCTTCCACCTTGCTGCCCATGCGGACCTGGCCGCCGATATCCTCGAACAGCTTGACCATCCCACGCACCAGCGCGTGGGTGCCACCGCGCGGGAACCAGACGCCCCATTTCTTCTCAAGGGCATGGATGAGGGCATAGACGCTCGACGTCTTGAACGGGTTGCCGCCCACCAGCAGCGTGTGGAAGCTGAAGGCCTGGCGCAGGCGATCATCCTTGATGTGGCGCGCCACCATCGAATAGACCGAGCGGAACGCTTCATAACGCATCAGCTGCGGCGCGGCCTTCAACATCGACTTGAAGTCGAGGAAGGCTTCGTGGCCGAGCTTCTGATAGCCTTCCCGAAACACGTTGTCGGAAAATTCGAGGAATTTCTTGTAGCCCGCCACGTCGTCGGGGTTGAAAGCCTCGATCTGCTTGAACAGCTGGGCTTCGTCGTTCGAATAATCGAACACCGATCCATCTTCCCATAGCAGGCGGTAGAAGGGCGCGACCGAGATCAGCTCGACATAATCGCTGAGCTTGCGGCCCGACAGTTCGAACAATTCTTCCAGGCAGGTGGGATCGGTGATGACCGTTGGGCCGGCATCGAACTTGAAGCCATCATCTTCAAACACATAGGCACGGCCACCCGGCTTGTCGCGGGCTTCGATCAACGTGGTCTGGATGCCGGCCGATTGCAGGCGGATGGCCAATGCCAGGCCGCCAAACCCCGAACCAATCACTGCAGCAGTCGTCATCTGATCCCCAGTTCATATTTGACCAGCGTGCCCAGCGCCCGCAGCGGCGGGATGGGCGGCCGGCCCGAAAACACCTTCGGCCAATCGTTCCAGCGATTGTCGGCGGCATAGAGCCGGCCCACCAGATCATCCGGATGTTCATAGAAACGCTCGAGAATCGTGCGCCGTTCCTCGTCCTGCGCGGCCAGAAACAGCATGCGATTGAGGATGCGATACATGCCCCGGCTGTTCCACACACGCACCGCATGGTCGCGGCAGGCGCGGTGGATGGTCGCGGCATCGAAGCTGGGCAGGCCGGCCACCATGTCGGCCATGCGCACCGCATCGGGAAAACTATAGCCGGTCACCGGATGGAACAGCCCGGCCGCCAGCCCGACGCGGGCAACGCCGGGCGTGCCTTCATCGAGGAAGGCGCCGATGTCGCCGCCGATCGCCAGCGGCAGGATGCCGGCCTCCTCGCGGATGACGCGGGTGATCTGCCAGCCCTGCACCTGGGCATAATCCGCGATGTGCCGACGCAACAGTTCGGGCGCCAGATCGCGGCCGTCGGAAAAATAAGTGTCCTCGATCAGCACGTGACGCGGGCCATAGGGCAGCGTGTAGACAAAGCGATAGCCATCGGCCTGCGGCACCGTCGCATCCATGATGATCGGGCCGGCCAGGCCATGGTCCTGCGCCAGCTCGACCTCCTGGCCGAGGAATTTCTGCCACCTGAGGTCCAGTGTACCGGTCTTCTTCTGGCCACGCCCGTCGATCACCGCGCTGCAGGTGAGCACCCGCTGGTCGGCCAGTGTCACGCTGGTGGGTGACAGCGCCACCACCGGCACCCCGGTGATGATATGCTCGGGAGGCAACGCGCGCGCGACGGCGGCGGCCAGCATGTCGGAATTGCTGCTGCCATAGCCGACATTCAGCGTGCGGGCGTGGCGCGGGAAGCGCACCGAATAACAGTCCCAGCGATGGGCAAACAGCGGCTGGGTCCAGCGCCGCTGTTCCTCGTTGATGTCGAGCCCGAAGCTGGACCAGGTGTGATCGCCGCCGATCGTCGGCCCGGCCTCGACGATGGCGACCTTCAGGTCCGGGCGCAGCTCGGCCAACCGCAGGGCGATCAGGCCGTTGGCCAGCCCGCCGCCGGCCAGCACGAGATCAAAGTGGTGCGTCACGCCTGCGCTGTTAGCCGGCATGGCCGGCCGGCGAAAGGGGCAGGAATGTCGCCCTTCCCCACGCCTGGACCCTCCCGCTTGCGCGAGGAGCCCGGGGTGGGCCGGGCCGCATACCCCCGCGACACCCCCACCATTGCCGCCACCCGCAACAATGCGTATCTCATCTCCGCAGCAAGGGAGAGGTCTGCGCCAATGAATGCCCCCGTCGCCAACAGCGATTTCGTCCCCGCCGACCTGCCGCTGCCCGGCTATGCCGCGCTGGCCCATCTGCCCGGCCAGTTGCCCGCCCGATCGCCGCTGCTGCGCACCCTGAAGTTCATTGCCAATCCGCTTGGCGCCAGCCGCACCCTGGTGGAAACCCATGGACTGGTGTTCCGCCGGCAGGATTTCGGCGGCTGGGGCGTGACGCTGGTCGGCCCCGAAGCCAACGAGCTGGTGCTGTTCAACAAGGACAAGATCTTCTCCAGCGAACTGGGCTGGAACCCGGTGCTGGAGCTGCTGTTCCCGCGCGGCCTGATGCTGATGGATTTCGAGGAGCATCGCATCCATCGAAAGACCCTGTCGGTGGCCTTCAAGACCGAGCCGATGCGCCATTATTTCGCCCAGCTTGATGCCGGCATCGCGCGTGGCCTCGCCAAGTGGCCGAAGGGCCAGAAGCTGAATTTCTACCCCTCGATCAAGGCGCTCACCCTTGATCTGGCCGCCACCAGCTTCCTGGGCGTGCCGTGGGGGCCGGAAGCCAATCGCATCAACAAGGCATTCTGCGACATGGTGGCGGCCTCGGTGGCGGTGGTCAGAAAGCCGCTGCCCTTCACCAAGATGAAGCGCGGGGTGGATGGCCGCGCCTTCATGAGCGCCTATTTCGCCCGCGAGATCCCCAAGCGCCGGGGCCATGACGGCAACGACATCTTCACCCAGGTCTGCAACGCCCGCGACGAGAATGAGCAGTTGCTGGGCGAGCAGGACATCATCGATCACATGAACTTCCTGATGATGGCGGCGCACGATACCACCACATCGTCGATCAGCAGCATCGTCTGGTGCCTTGCCAGGCATCCGGAATGGCAGGACAGGATCCGCGCGGAGATCGCAGACATCAGGGCACGCCACGGCGCCCTGTCGTACGAGACGCTGGGCGACATGGCGGTGACCGACATGGTGTTCAAGGAAGCCCTGCGGCTGATACCGCCGGTACCGGCCATGCCGCGCCGCGTGCTGCGCGACTTCAGCATCGGCAACCACCAGATTCCGGCCGGCACCATGGTGGGCGTCAACCAGATGATGAGCCACCGGCTGCCCGAATACTGGCCGGACCCGGAGCGTTTCGACCCCACCCGCTTCACGCCGGAAAACAGCCGCGGCCGCCACAAATATGCCTGGGTGCCGTTCGGCGGCGGCGCCCACATGTGCCTGGGCCAGCATTTCGCCTACATGCAGGTGAAGATGTTCTTCTTCGCTCTGCTGGAAGGCCACCGCATCGTGGCGGAAAAGCCGCTGGGCAGCGTGGAGAGCGACTTCACCATGTTCCCCATCCCGAAGCCCAAAGATGGCCTGCCCGTCCGCATCGAAGCGCTGTAATGGCCCGCTCCTCGCTGAAAGAGCGCAAGCGGCGCAGCTTCTGGCGCGGGCTGGGCTATGGGCTGGCGGTGGTCACCGGGCTGATCGCCCTGTTGTGGGTGGTGTTCGCCACGCCCGACATCCCGGTGGAGCGCCTCAGGGCCAAATATGCCAGTGCCGCCAGCCAGTTCGTCGAGCTGTCGCCGGGCACTATCATCCATGTCCGCGATGAGGGCCCGCGCGAAGGTTTCCCGGTGGTGTTGGTACACGGCTCCAATGGCTCGCTGCACAACTGGGAGCCGTGGGTGGAGCGGCTGACGGCCAGGGGCTATCGCGTCGTCACCCTTGATCTGCCGGCGCACGGCCTGTCCGGCCCGACGCCGCAGGGCCTCTACACCAATGCCGCCTATGTCGGCATTGTCGAACAGCTGGTGGACCGGCTGCGGCTTCAGCGCTTTGCGCTGGGCGGCAATTCGATGGGCGGCGGCGTCGCCTGGCGCTATGCGGTGGCCCACCCGGATCGGCTGGCGGCGCTGATCCTCGTTGATGCCAGTGGCCAGCCGATGCCGAAGGACTCCCCGCCACCACTGGGCTTCCGGCTGGCGCGCATTCCCGTCGCCCGCGACCTGCTGGCGACCGTCACCCCGCGCAGCCTGATCGAGCAGAGCTTCAAGCAATCGGTGAGCAACCAGTCCATCGCCACACCGGCAATGATCGACCGGTACTGGGAATTGCTGCTCTATCCCGGCAACCGTCGTGCGACGGTGCAGCGCTTCGGCCAGTTTGAGGGCGATGATGGCGAAGCGGCGAAGCTGCCGGGGGTTAGCGTTCCTACCCTCATCCTGTGGGGCGCCGAAGACCGGCTGATTCCCGTCTCGGTGGCCGGCTGGTTCAGCCGGCAACTGCCCAACGCCCGTGTCACCATCCTCGATGGGATCGGCCATATCCCGATGGAGGAAGCGCCAGACCGCAGCCTCGCGCCGGTGCTCACCTTGCTGGAAACCGCGAAGATCCCGCCGCTCGGCGCCGGCGACGCATTCGTCCGTGTCGGCGGAGTCAACTGATCAGCGCGCCTGGAATACCCGGGCAAAGCGCCTAAGCCAGCCGGCCACCGCGTCGAACGCCGGATCGGACAGTGCAATAAAGGCGCGGCGGGCATCGGCGGGATCGGTGCGGCGCTCGAACAGGCCGGCGTCCGACAGGCTGCGCACCCAGCGCAGCGCCGTTGTGGTGGGCACGGCGGCGGCCACGCACAGCGACGAGACGGTGACATCGCTGCCCTCCAGCCGCGCGGCGGCGAGATCGAGCAGCATGTCCCACGCCGGATCAGCGAACAGCTCGGCCGGAAAATGCCGATCGCGATCGCGGCGCAGGCGGATCAGACGGCGCACCAGCGTCGCATCGATCGCCATCGGCGCGTCGGCCTCGGCGGCTTCCGCCAGCGCCGCCAGCTGGTCGGCAATGCGCCGCGCCTGTTCGGACAGGGCCTGAATCTGCTGGCTGGTGGTGCCAGTGTCGGCCACCCCGGCCACACTGCCGGTCATCACGCGGCGCGCGACATGGCCAATCGCCGCCGCATCGTCACCCGGCAGCACAAAGCCATCGGCGCGATCAAGCCAGGCCGACGGCGCGGCGCCGTCCGCCACGGCCACGATCAGCGGCAGCGCCAGCC
>NZ_WMHO01000137.1 GCF_010994245.1 Sandarakinorhabdus rubra | reverse complement strand
CCGGCGATGGCGGCTTCAAGGTCGCTGCCCGGCACGATGCCGGCCACGCTGCCATCGGCGCCCACTGTCAGGCAGGCAGCATCCAGCGGCCAGGCCAGATCAGCGAGCCGCGTGTCGGCAGCGCGGCCGGCGGTGGTTGCGTCGCTTTCGCCGGCCACCAGCGGCAGCACGCGCGCCTTCTTGGGCAGAAACACCCGCGCCAGCTGCCCGGCGATCGAGGCCGGATCGGTGGGCGCCACCAGCGTGTCGTGGGTGGGCAATATGGTGACATCACGCCACTCGACATCGCTGCCGGCCAGTTCCGCCAGCACCGGCCGGGTGATGGCGCCGCCAGGCAGTGCGATCATCGCGGCGCCACGCGCCTCCAGCGCCTGGCCGATGATGTAGGCGATGTCGCCGGCCACCGCTTCGGCCAGTTCCTCGGCCTCGTCATACTCCCACCACTCGGCATCGATCACGGTTCTTCTCCAACGGGCACGGTATAGTTGAGGGCGAGCCGGCCGCCGTCGGCATAGAGGGTTTCGCCGGTGATGTAACTGGCATCATCGCTGAGCAGGAAGGCAGCGATGGCGGCGATCTCCGCCGGTTCCCCGGCGCGGCCCATCGGCGTGCGCGACAGGATCTGGCGGCGGGCGGCGTCATCCGCCATCACCGCCTGTTTCGCCAGCTCGGTGAGGATGGTGCCCGGCCCGATGCCGACCACGCGGATGTTGTGCGGCGCCAGCGCCACCGCGGTGTTGCGGGTGAGCTGGTCGAGCCCGCCCTTGGCCACATTGTAGGCGAGCAGCGCCGGAATGGTGAGCCGGCCATTGACCGACGACATGTTGACGATGACGCCGCCGCCGGCCGCGATCAGGTGTGGCACCGCCAGTTGCGTGGCGTGAAAGGCCGACGTGAGATTGGTGGCGATCACCCGTTCGAACTGCTCGGGCGTTTCATCGAAGATGTCACCCCTGGGCGCGATGCCGGCGTTGTTGACCAGGCCGTCAAGCCCGCCGAAGCGCGCGACCGTGGCCGTGATTGCCCCTTCGATCTGGCTGCGCTGCCCAACATCGCAGGCCACGAAGCCGGCCGCATCGCCCAGTTCGGCGGCCCGGGCCTCGCCTTCGGGGAGCACATCGGCCAGCATCACCCGCGCGCCTTCCGCCACCAGCCGGCGGGCAATGGCCAGGCCCAGGCCGCGGGCGGCCCCGGTGACAAGATAGCGGCGGTTCGGCAGGCCCTTCATGCCGGCCGTGTAGCGGAGCCGATGCACGGGTTCCACCCCTCTCCCCTTGTCAGTGCATCATGCCACGCCGCCGGCATTGGCGTTGCTGCGGCTAGGCCGGCAGCCCGATCCATTGTGCGAACCGAAGGGGCAGCTTAGGTTTCCTCGGGAGCGGCAGCCTGATTGGCCGGCGCTTCGGGGGCACAGACTGATGACATATCCCAGCTTCGAGGCGGCCCTTGCCGCCAGCCACACGGCCCTGATTGCGATGGCGAACGCCGACCCGCAGCCCTCGCTCGCGCTCTGGTCGCACAGCGATGACGCCGTGCTCGCCAATCCGCTCGGGGCCCCGAAGCGCGGTATTGCAGCGATCACGCCCGAGGTGAGGCGCGTGGCGGCCATGTTCGGCGGCGCGGCCGGGCCGCTGGAATTCGAGGAAGTGTCGCGCATCGTCTCGCCGGATCTCGGCGTCGTCATCGGGATCGAGCGGATGGCGGTGCGGCGCGTCGGCAGCGATGATGTCATTCAGAACGCGCTGCGCGTGACCACGGTGTTCCAGCGCGAGGACGATGGCTGGAGGCTCGTGCTGCGCCACGCAGATCGCGTGACGGCGTGAGCAGCACTGTGTCGATGGCCTGTCCGCAGGCGATCAGCCAATAGCGCCAGCAGCCTACTCGGTCAGCTCGCTCCAGACGCCCTTCAGCTTGTCGAAGAAGCCCTGGCTCTTCGGCGTGTTGCGGCCGCCCTCGCTGGTTTCGATGGTGCGGAATTCCTCCAGCAGTTCGCGCTGGCGGGCGGTGAGCCTGACCGGCGTTTCCACCTCCACCTCGATGACGAGATCGCCGGCGCCGCCGCCGTTGAGGCTGGGCATGCCGCGCCCGCGCACCCGGAACTGCTTGCCACCCTGCGTGCCGGCGGGAATCTTGATGAGGGTTTCCTGCTTGTCGAGGCCGGGCACCGTGATCTCGCCGCCCAGCGCTGCCGTGGTGATCGACAGCGGCGCCACGCTGAACAGGGTGGTGCCGTCGCGCTTGAAGATCGGGTGCGGCTTCAGGTGCACGAAGATGTAGAGGTCACCGGGCGGACCGCCGCGCGACCCCGCCTCGCCCTCGCCGGCAACGCGGATGCGGGTGCCATCGTCCACGCCCCGGGGCACGTTGACATTGATGGTCTTCTGCTTGTCCACCCGGCCGGCGCCGCGGCACGTGTCGCACGGATCGGCGATGATCTGGCCCTGGCCGTGGCAGGCCGGGCAGGTGCGCTCCACCATGAACAGGCCCTGCCGCATGCCCACCCGGCCGTTGCCGCCGCAGGTGGTGCAGGTGCGCGCAGAAGTGCCGGGCTTGGCGCCGCTGCCGGCGCACGGCTCGCAGGTGGCAGCCACCTCAACGGTGAGCGTCGCCTGGCGGCCGTGGAACGCCTCTTCAAGGGTCATTTCAAGATCATAGCGCAGGTCGGAGCCCCGGGTGGGGCCGCCACGGCGACCACGGCCGCCACCGCCCATGAACTCGCCGAACACGCTTTCGAAAATGTCGGCAAAGCCGCCGAAATCCTGGGCGCCGCCGCCGCCACCCCCCTGCCGGAAGGCGGCATGGCCAAAGCGATCATAGGCGGCGCGCTTCTGCGGGTCCTTCAGCACGTCATAGGCTTCGTTGATCGCCTTGAACTTCTGTTCGGCGGCGGCGTCACCGGGGTTCTTGTCCGGGTGCCATTTCATCGCCATGCGGCGATAGGCGGATTTCAGCGTCGCCTCATCGGCACCGCGCTCCACCTCCAGCAGTTCGTAATAGTCGATCTCGGTGGCCATGCTTCAGTCGCCCCCAAACACGCGGTTGGGGCGCGCCGCAACTGTGCGACGCGCCCCGGCGACCGGCTTACTTCTTGTTGTTGTCGTCAACGTCGGTGAACTCGGCGTCCACCACATCGTCGGACTTGGGCGCATCGCCCGGCTGGGCCGCAGCCTGTTCGGCCTGGTAGATGGCCTCGCCCAGCTTCATGGCGACCTGGCCCAGCGCCTGCACCTTGGCGTTGATCGCATCGGCGTCGCCGCTGTCCAGCACCGCCTTCACGTCGGCCACCGCCGTCTCGATGCTGGTCTTCACGTCGGCGGCCACCTTGTCGCCATGCTCGGCCAGCTGGCGTTCCGTGGAGTGCACCAGGCTGTCGGCCTGGTTGCGGGCTTCGGCGGCGGCACGGCGCTTCTTGTCTTCCTCGGCAAAGGCCTCGGCGTCCTTCACCATCTTCTCGATATCGTCCTTCGACAGGCCGCCCGACGGCTGGATGCGGATCTGCTGTTCCTTGCCGGTGCCCTTGTCCTTGGCGTTGACCGAGACGAGGCCGTTGGCGTCGATGTCGAAGGTCACCTCGATCTGCGGCACGCCGCGCGGCGCCGGCGGGATGCCGACGAGGTCGAATTGGCCGAGCAGCTTGTTGTCGGCCGCCATCTCGCGCTCACCCTGGAACACCCGGATGGTCACCGCCGACTGGTTGTCGTCGG
Organism: Sandarakinorhabdus rubra; assembly: GCF_010994245.1. Classification (GTDB taxonomy): domain Bacteria; phylum Pseudomonadota; class Alphaproteobacteria; order Sphingomonadales; family Sphingomonadaceae; genus Sandarakinorhabdus; species Sandarakinorhabdus rubra. The sequence continues at coordinate 3,601 of NZ_WMHO01000137.1, read as the reverse complement.
CGGTCGAATAGACCTGGCTCTTCTTGGTCGGGATCGTCGTGTTGCGGTCGATCATGCGGGTGAACACGCCGCCCAGCGTTTCGATGCCCAGCGAGAGCGGGGTCACGTCGAGCAGCAGCACGTCCTTCACGTCGCCTTGCAGCACGCCAGCCTGGATGGCGGCGCCCATGGCCACCACTTCATCCGGGTTGACGCTGGTGTTGGGCTCCTTGCCGAACAGCTCCTTCACGAACTGGCGGACGCGCGGCATGCGGGTCATGCCACCCACCAGGATCACTTCTGAAAGATCGCCCGGCTTGATGCCGGCTTCCTTGATGGCATCGAGGCAGGGCTTGCGGGTGCGCTCGATCAGGTCGAGCACCAGCTTTTCCAGATCGGTGCGGGTGATGGTCTTCACCAGGTGCTTCGGCCCGTTCTGGTCGGCGGTGATGAACGGCAGGTTGACCTCGGTCGCCGCCGAGGACGACAGCTCGATCTTGGCCTTCTCGGCGGCTTCCTTCAGGCGCTGCAGGGCCAGCTTGTCCTTGGTGAGATCAATGCCTTCGGCCTTCTTGAAATCGGCCGACAGGAATTCCACCAGCTTGGCGTCGAAATCCTCGCCGCCCAGGAAGGTGTCGCCCGACGTGCTCTTCACCTCGAACACGCCATCGCCCAGTTCGAGGATGGAGATGTCGAAGGTGCCGCCGCCGAGGTCATAGACGGCCACCGTCTTGGCGTCGGTCTTCTTGTCGAGGCCATAGGCCAGCGCGGCAGCGGTCGGCTCGTTGATGATGCGCAGCACTTCCAGGCCGGCGATCTTGCCGGCATCCTTGGTGGCCTGGCGTTGGGCGTCATTGAAATAGGCCGGCACGGTGATCACCGCCTGGGTCACCGTTTCGCCCAGATAGGCTTCCGCCGTTTCCTTCATCTTCTGGAGGATGAAGGCGGAGATCTGCGAGGGGCTGTAATCCTGGCCGCCGGCGTTCACCCAGGCATCGCCATTGGGGCCGCGCGCGATCGTGTAGGGCACCAGGCCGGCGTCCTTGGTGGTCAACGGATCATCGAAGCGGCGGCCGATCAGGCGCTTGACGGCAAAGATGGTGTTGGCCGGGTTGGTGACGGCCTGACGCTTGGCCGGCTGGCCGACGAGGCGTTCACCGTCCTTGGTGAAGGCGACCTGGGACGGCGTGGTGCGCGCGCCTTCCGCATTCTCGATCACCTTCGGCGCCGAGCCTTCCATGACCGCAACGCAGCTGTTGGTGGTCCCCAAGTCGATCCCGATAACCTTGGCCATCGTGTCTGATCCCTGTTCTGTTGAGCCCGGTTCCTTGCGCCCCTGAAAAGGCGACGCGGCACGAACCGGCCCCGGTTGGCTGTGGTGGCCGGTGCCCCGGCCAGAGGGTGAATTGCACCGGCGATATAGGGTGCGATTCCGGTGCTGCAAGACGCGCGCGATGCGATTAGCTGTGGAGACGATGAGCCGGGATGATGACCAACTGCCGCAGGCGCGCCCCCTGACCGCCGGCGAGATCGCGCTGGCGGCCAGCGTGTTCGGCGACGCACTCGATGCTGGCGCGGTGGTGGTGCGCCGCGCCAAATGGTGGGCGATGCACCCGTGGTGGGTGACGATGGCCCCCGATGGCGACATCTGGTGCCACCCGAACGGCTTCAACTGGCGCGCCGATTATGCCGCCGCCGCGCCCGGCCTCCAGGCGCATTTCGTCCACGAACTGGTGCATTGCTGGCAGGTGCAGACCGGCGGCCACCTGGCCATCAGGCGGCCGCCGTTCGCGCGCTATCGCTATGAACTGGAACCCGGCAAGCCCTTCCACCGCTATGGCATCGAACAGCAGGCGATGATTGTGGAGGATGCCTTCCTCGCCCGCCTGAAGGGCGATGCCGACACGCTGGCCCGGCTGGCCCCGGTGCTGCCCTTTCCCGGTTGGAAAGTGGCTTAGGCCGGAAACTGATAAACGGGAATGTCTGCAATGGGATGGTTGGCTAGCATTCAAAAGACGATGAAGTCGCCACTGCCCATGATGATGTGGCCACTCTCATGGGAGCCAAGCTCCGAATAGACCACAAGAGCGGAGCCGTCCTCCATGCGTAGGATCAGCCGAAGGTCCTCGCGCTCAACGGATACTATCGGCTTATTGAGCAAGCGATGGAACACAACGGGCGCTCCATCGTGACCGACACACTCATATAGCCACTCCTTCCCATTTGGCTCGATTTGCATCACGCTAGTCTCTGCGTAGATTTGGCTCTGGCTTTCAAAAATGAATCTCACGCCGTAAGGGTCGAGCCAAACCTGAGCAACTTCATCCCCTATAAAGGCGTCTAATGTCGATGCGGACGGGAACGGGTGCATAAGTGAACCTTGGACCGAAGCCGCCGGGCCGACGTGCGCAACTTGGGCGAAGGCGGCCCTCCGGCATGATGAGACTTTGACCTAGGGCGCCTGCACCTCGATCAGCAGCTTGCCGAAGTTGCCGCCGGTGTAGAGCTCGCGCACCGTTGCCACCGCGTTCTCGAGGCCAGGGCGGATGTCCTGCCTTGTCTTCAGCTTGCCTTCCAGCATCCAGCCGGCGAGCGCGCTGCCGCTTTCGGCAAAGCGGGCGGCGAAATCGGTGACGATGAAGCCGCGGATGGTCAGCCGGCGCATCAGGATCGTCGTCCAGAAGCCCGGCTCCTCGCGCGGGTTCACATCGTTGTAGGTGGAGATCATGCCGCACAGCGACACGCGGCCGAACAGCTTCATCCGCTTCATCACCTCGACCATGATCGGCCCGCCGACCTGTTCGAAATTGATGTCGATGCCATCGGGCGCCAGCCGGTCGAGCGCGGCGCCGACATCCTCACCCTTGTAGTCGATGCAGGCATCGAACCCGAGTTCGTTCACCACATAGTCGCACTTGGCCTTGCCGCCGGCGATGCCGATGACCCGGCAGCCCTTGATCTTGCCGATCTGGCCAACGATCTGGCCCACCCCGCCGGCCGCGGCCGACACCACCAAAGTCTCGCCCGGCTTGGGCTGGCCGATATCCAGCAGGCCGAAATAGGCGGTGGGGCCGACCAGCGCCAGCGTGCCATAGGTGGCGGCCAGCGGCACGCCCGGCAGCTGCGGGAGCGGCGACATGAAGCTGCCATCGGACACGATATGATCGGCCCATTCGCCCAGCCCGGCCATGATCTGGCCAACCTCGACACCGGGCTTGCGGCTGGCCACCACGCGGCCGCAGACGCCCGCCCGCATCGGCGCGCCCAGCGCAACCGGGGGCATATACTGCTCCATGTCACTCATCCAGATGCGGTTGGTGGGATCGAGGCTGATGTAGATCACTGCCAGCAGGAATTGGCCCTCGGCCAGATCGGGCAGCGCTTCCGTCACCAGCGTCAGATCGGTATCGGCAATATCGCCCACCGGGCGCCGCGCCAGCTTCCAGACCTTGCGTTCCATCACGTCTCTCCCCTTGCAATCCCGTCCAGGAATTCGCCCAGCGCCTGTGCCGCCACCGGCTCGGCGAGCGTTGGCGCATGGCCGACCCGCGGCACCGTCACGCGCACCAGCCCCGGCAGCCGCCGCGCCATCTCGGCTTGCGTCGCGGCCGACAGCACGTCC
>NZ_WMHO01000136.1 GCF_010994245.1 Sandarakinorhabdus rubra | reverse complement strand
CTCGACCTGCTGCCAGCCCGCGAGCGGGCCGCATTGGCCACGGCGGCGGAGCGCTGGCTTCTGGCCGGCACGAAGAGCGACGCCGACGCCTATCGCAGCTGCCGCCTGTGCGATCCCGGCAGCTGCAGCGACTGCCCGGCCGACGCGGCGCTGACTGGAGACCCGCCGCAATAATATGCACGGCGCATATTCCTCTTGCCCGACTCGGGGGTGCGGTATATGCATGGCGCATCCTTTTGAGCAGGAGCAAGGCCATGACCACCAACCGTTCCCTCGCCATTGGCGAACATCTGCTGCGCGGCGCGCTGATCCTCTTCTTCCTCGGCTTCGGTCTCTACAAGTTCACCGCCGTCGAAGCCGCCGCCATCCAGCCGCTGATGGCGAACAGCCCGTTCTTCAGCTGGCTCTATGCGCTGTTCAGCGTGCAGGGCGCGTCCAACCTGATCGGTGTCTATGAAGTGGCAGCCGCGCTGCTGCTGGTCGCCCGGCCGTGGTCGGCGCGCGCCGGCCTGGCTGGGAGCCTGATGATCGCTCTGGCACTGCTGGGCACGCTGAGCTTCCTGTTCACCACGCCTGCCATCGGTGAGGATCTGCAGGGCTTCCTGATCAAGGACATCGGCCTGCTGGCCATCGCGCTGTGGTCGGCGCTGGAAAGCCGCGCCGCACTGGGCTCCCGTTCCCCCCGTCTCGCCATGGCCTGATTGCGCTGAACCCCCTGGCCCATCACGCCAGCTTGACGACATGCCCGCCGCGCGCCAGCGTGGCGGGCATGTTCGATGAGAGCGACTTGCCAAGAAAGAAGGTCGACCTTTCCGCCGAGTTGGCGCGCGAGGATCTCGACCATCTGTCGATTGCCGAGCTCGATGCGCGCATCGCCGCGCTCGAGGCCGAATTGGCGCGCACCCGCGCCAAGCGCAGCGGCGCCGCCGCGTTCCGCAATGCCGCCGATGCCCTGTTCCGCAAGGGTTGAGCCGCCGTCCGCAGGCTGAAACTTGCGCCAGTATCGGCCACCCCTGCTCCCGCCTACAACATCCGGTGTCACGGACAACGGCCCGCGGGAGGGACTTCAACCATGAACTTCGATTTTTCCGACGAAGCCAAGGAACTGGGCGAACAGGCGCGCCGGCTGCTGGCCGAGAAGGCCGGCACCGGACCGGCGAGGAAGGCGATCGCCGAAGGCGCGCCGGCCATGGATGCCGCGCTATGGGCCGAGATTGCCGAGCTGGGCTGGACTGCGGCGCGCGTGCCGGAGGAGTTTGGCGGCCTTGGCCTGTCGGTGGAGGAAGTGGCGCAGCTGGCCGACGCCGCCGGCGGCAGCCTCGCCCATGTGCCGCTGGTCTCCACCCTGCTCGCCACCGAGGCGCTGGTGCTGGCCGGCACCCCCGAACAGAAGGCGAAGTGGCTGCCCGGCATCGCCAGCGGCAAGACCATCGCCTGCGTGGCCTGGAACGAGCCCGGCGCGGTGAGCCCGGGGACGGTGAGGGCAATCGAGAACCGCGGCGCGCTGACCGGGGTCAAGCAGCCGGTGGCCGATCTGGCCGTGGCGCATGTCGCCATCGTCGCGGCGTCTGGCGCGGATGGCCCACAGCTCTTCATCGTCGATCTTAAGGGCGCCGACACCGCGGCGGTGGAGACGATCGACCTCGTCCGCCGCCACGGCCGGCTGACGCTGGCGGGCACGCCGGCCGAGGCGCTGGGCAATGCCGGCGATTACCAGGACTGGCTCGACCGCGCCGCCGTGATCCTCGCCTATGAGGCGATCGGCACCGCGCAGGCGGCGATGGCGATGAGCGTTGATTATGCCAAGACGCGCGTGGCCTTCGGGCAGAAGATCGGCCGCTACCAGTCCGTGAAACACAAGTGCGCGGACATGTACATCAAGCTGGAACTCGCCCGCGCCCACGCCCTGCATGGCCTGGCCATGATCGGCATGAACGGCCCGGAACTGCGCCAGGCGGCGGCAGCGGCGCGCGTGGCCAGCCTCGACGCGCTGGCATTTTGTGCCGAGGAGAATGTGCAGCTGCACGGTGGCATCGGCTTCACCTGGGAAAGCGACTGCCAATTCTATTATCGCCGCAACCGCGCGCTGGTGGCGGCGCTCGGCCCGCGCAGCTGGTGGTCGGAACGGCTGGTGCGCGCGCTGGAGCAGCGCAACCGCGCCGCTGCGTAATGTCGGGCGCGTGACGAAATGCGCCTCGACAGGCTGAACGCCCGGGGCTGAAAAGGACGACGGGAGACGGACCATGGATTTCAACGACACACCGCAGGAAGCCGAATATCGCGCCCAGGTGCGCGCATGGCTGGAAGACAACGCCGCCGAGTATCGCGAGCCGGCCGCGGAAAGCTGGAAGCTGCCCGAGTTCATCGCCCGATCGAAGGCCTGGCAGGCGAAGAAGCACGCCGCCGGCTACACCGGCATCACCTGGCCCAAGATGTTCGGCGGCCAGGGCCTGTCGCCCATGCACAGCATCATCTATGGCCAGGAGGAAAGCCGGTTCCACGTGCCGCAGGGCCTCTATTCCATCGGCCTCGGCATGTGCATCCCCACCGTCTTCACCCACGGCCAGCCCGAGGTGATCCAGCGTTATGTGCCCAAGGCGCTGCTGGGCGAGGAAGTCTGGTGCCAGCTGTTCTCCGAACCGGCGGCGGGCTCCGATCTCGCCGGCATCCGCACCAAGGCGGTGAAGGATGGCGATGAATGGGTGATCGACGGCCAGAAGGTGTGGACCAGCTTTGCCCATGCCTCCGATTTCGGGATCGTCGTCACCCGCACCGACCCGTCGAAGCCCAAGCACAAGGGCCTGACGATGTTCATCGTCAACATGAAGGCGCCGGGCGTGACCGTGAAGGGCATCAAGCAGATGTCCGGCGGCAGCGACTTCAACGAGGTGTTCTTTGATGGCGTGCGGGTGAAGGACACGCACCGGCTGGGCGAGGTGGGCGATGGCTGGAAGGTGGCGCTCACCACGCTGATGCACGAGCGTCTCGCTGTCGGCGGCAAGCCGCGTTATGCGCCGGGCTATGACACGCTGATGAAGCTGGCCCGCGGTGTCGAGGCGGCCGACGGCAACCCGGCCATCGCCGCGTCCGACGTGCGCCAGAAGATCGCCCAGACCTACATCAACGACCAGGGCATCAAGCTGACTCAGATGCGCGCCCTCTCGGCGCTGTCCAAGGGCCAGGTGCCGGGGCCGGAACAGTCCATCTCCAAGGTGGTGGTGGCCAAGACCATGCAGGACCTGGCCAGCTTCGCGCTCGACCTGTCGGGCGGGGACGGCTTCATCGCCGGCGCCGACGCCGATCCGGAACTGGCCAAGCTGCAAGGGTCCTACATCGGCTCGGCCGGCCTGCGCATCGCCGGCGGCACCGATGAAATCCTCAGGAACATCATCGCCGAACGCGTGCTGGGCCTGCCCGGTGACATGCGGCCGGACAAGGACACGCCGTTCAACCAGGCCGTGCCGGCGTAACCACTGCCGCCGGTTTCGCGAGATAGGGGGGCGCCGGCTTGGCCGGCGCCCCCTGTTCGCGTCAGGACGCCGGGCAGCCTTCCGGCACCGGGGCGAGGCTGAGTTCGGCGGCGGCGCGGCTGATGTCGGCCTTGTATTCGGCGTGGTCGGCAATGGCCTGATAAAGCCCGGTGGCAAACAGGCGGCCGTGCGTCACATCCGACAGGTAATGGACCCGGCAGGCCATCCTGAGATCGCCGGTCTGCTTGCCGAAGTGCAGCAGGGCGGCGCTGCGTTCGGGCCGGATATCGGCCAGGATCAGGCCCCACAGCCAGCCCACGGCGGCATGGCCGGACGGGTACGAAAAGCCCAGCGCCTTGCCGCCATCCACCGCCGAATCCGGGTCGCAGGCCTTGCCCCGATCCATGGTGAACGGGCGCGGGCGCTTGTAATACTCCTTGGCGGCATTGATCGCCGGGCCCAGATCGGCACCGGCGCGGCGCAGGATCGCCATGGTGGCTGGCGTGGTCTGGGGCCCGATCTTCGCACCCAGCGCACAGCTCAGTTGTTGCACAAAGGCCGGGCTGGTCACCGACAATTGGCCGACCGCCTTGTTCCACAGCGGCCCGCCGATGCCGCGCCGGCTGTCCTTGTACAGGCGGATTTCGGCGCGCGCCTCCGGGCTCCCGGGCTCGGGCGGCGGCGGCAGCAGGCGCAGCAGGGACTGGGCCGGTCGCGGCGTCAGATAGCCGGTGCCGGCCGCAGGGCCTGCCATGGCGGGCGCTGGCTGGGTGGCCGTCTGGGCGGCGGCTGGCGCGCTGGCCAGCAGCAGGGCAGCGATGAGTTGGCGCATGATATTCCCCTTGTTCTTCAACCCCGGCCCATCATGGCCCGGGCAATCGCGGCTGGCCAGTCATGGCTGTGCAACAATGCCACAGACCAAATTGCCGGCATGGGCCGTTTGCCCCTTGATGTTTGGGCAGGGCAGGCAGACATTGCCGTCATGGCCCGGTAACAGGCCGGGCCGGCAATGGCGCTGCTTTCCCCTGAAGGCACGGCGCCCCGGAGACCTAGATGCCCTCGTTCACGCGTGAACTGGAAAAGACCCTCCACAACGCTCTGGCCGAAGCTGCCCGCCGGACGCACGAATATGCGACGCTCGAACATCTGCTGCTGGCGCTGACCACCGACAGCCACGCCGCGCAGGTGATGAAGGCCTGCAATGTCGAGCTCGAGGATCTGCAGAGCCAGCTGGTGCGCTATCTCGACACCGAGCTGAACGCCCTGAAGACCGACGCCAGCGTTGATCCCTCGCCTACTGCTGGCTTCCAGCGGGTGGTGCAGCGCGCCATCCTGCATGTCCAGTCGTCGGGCCGCGAGGAAGTGACCGGTGCCAACGTCCTGGTGGCGCTGTTCTCCGAGCGCGAGAGCCACGCGGTGTTCTTCCTGCAGCAGCAGGACATGACGCGGCTCGATGCTGTGAGCTTCATCAGCCACGGCATCGCCAAGTCCGGCCAGTCGGAAGCCAAGCCGCCCAAGGGTGCCGCCAGCGACCGCGAGGAGCCGGAGGAAAAGCCCGCCAAGGCCGAGAAGGGCGAGAAGAAGGGCGGCGAAAGCGCCCTGAAGCAGTTCACCGTCAACCTCAACGACAAGGCCAAGGCCGGCAAGGTCGATCCGCTCATCGGTCGCGCCGCCGAGGTGGACCGCACCATCCAGATCCTGTGCCGCCGCTCCAAGAACAACCCGCTGTATGTGGGTGATCCCGGCGTCGGCAAGACCGCGATTGCCGAAGGCCTGGCCCGCAAGATCGTCGAGGGCCAGGTGCCCGACGTGCTGAAGCCGGCGGTGATCTACAGCCTCGACATGGGCGCGCTGCTGGCCGGCACGCGCTATCGTGGCGATTTCGAGGAGCGGCTGAAGAACGTCGTGAACGAACTGGAGAAGCTGCCCCACGCCGTGCTGTTCATCGACGAGATCCACACGGTGATCGGTGCCGGGGCGACCAGCGGCGGCGCCATGGACGCCTCCAACCTGTTGAAGCCGGCCCTGTCGTCCGGGGCCATCCGCTGCATTGGTTCGACCACCTACAAGGAGTTCCGCAACCATTTCGAGAAGGACCGCGCCCTGCTGCGGCGCTTCCAGAAGATCGATGTCAACGAACCGACGGTGGAAGACACGATCAAGATCCTGATGGGCCTGCGCTCGTCCTATGAGGAGCATCACAAGCTGAAGTACACGCCGGATGCCATCAAGGCGGCGGTGGAGCTTTCGGCACGCTACATCAACGACCGCAAGCTCCCCGACAAGGCGATCGACGTGATCGACGAGACCGGGGCTTCGCAGATGCTGCTGCCCGAGCACAAGCGGCGCAAGACCATCGGCGTGAAGGAAGTGGAGGCGGTAATCGCCACCATGGCCCGCATTCCGCCGAAGAGCGTTTCCACCGACGACAAGGCCCAGCTGGCCACGCTGGAAGCCGATCTGAAGCGCGTGGTGTTCGGCCAGGATGCCGCCATCGAGAAGCTGGCCAGCGCCATCAAGCTGGCACGGGCCGGCCTGCGAGAGCCCAACAAGCCCATCGGCTGCTATCTCTTCAGCGGCCCGACGGGCGTCGGCAAGACGGAAGTGGCCAAGCAGCTGGCCAGTATCCTGGGCATCCCGCTCACCCGCTTCGACATGTCGGAATATATGGAGCGCCACTCGGTCAGCCGGCTGATCGGCGCGCCTCCCGGCTATGTCGGCTTTGATCAGGGCGGGCTGCTCACCGATGCGGTTGACCAGCAGCCGCATTCGGTGCTGCTGCTCGACGAGATCGAGAAGGCCCACCCGGACCTTTTCAACATCCTGCTGCAGGTCATGGACAACGGCAAGTTGACCGACCACCACGGCAAGACCGTGGATTTCCGCAACATCATCCTGATCATGACCACCAATGCCGGTGCCGCCGACATGGCGCGCGAAGGCATCGGCTTTGGCGCCACCACCCGCGAAGGCGAGGACGAGGAAGCGATCAAGAAGCTGTTCAGCCCGGAATTCCGCAACCGGCTCGATGCCACGGTGCCGTTTGGCTATCTGCCGCCGGCCGTGGTCGCCATGGTGATCGACAAGTTCGTGCTGCAGCTGGAAATGCAACTGGCCGACCGCGAGGTGCACATCAGCCTGACCGACGAGGCCAAGGCCTGGCTGATCGAGAAGGGCTATGACCGGCTCTATGGCGCCCGCCCGATGGGCCGGCTGATCCAGGAGAAGATCAAGCAGCCGCTGGCCGAGGAGCTGTTGTTCGGCAAGCTGGTCAATGGCGGGGAGGTGCGCGTGCACCTGCGCGACGGTGCACTGGCGTTCGAGATCGTGCCGGCCATCAAGAAGCTGAAGGCCCGCAAGGCGCCCAAGGCACTGCCGGCGCCGACCGAGGAGGCGTAACACCGCACGTCAGACGAGACGGGGCCATATTCATCGCGCGTCAAGCCTGCTCCGGCCACTAGGAGCCGGCAAGCAGGAGACTCGCGATGAACGGCCCGGTGGTATCCCGTTTGGCAGTGCTGGGCCTGATCCTTGTCGCCGTGCTGGTGGCACAGCCGCGCCTGACCATAGCGCTGGAACACGCACAGGACGTCAGTCCCCGAGGTTTCGCGATGACCGGTGAAGTGATGGGCCGCACGCTGGGCCTGATGATTAGCTGGTCGGGCGGCGCGCGCCAGCTGCTGCACTGATCCGGACCGTCAGTCGCCATCCTCGGCAACCAGCGCTTCGGCCTCTTCGGGCGTACGCGCCGCCAGCACGGCCCGCGCCGCCGCCACCCCGTGCCCGGCACGCAGCATCGCCGCCATGGCCTTTTGGTGCGCCGCCAGATCATCAGCCGGCAGGCGCGCGA
>NZ_WMHO01000135.1:0-2500 GCF_010994245.1 Sandarakinorhabdus rubra | reverse complement strand
GAGCTCTAAGAGCCCCGACAGCTAGTTCTCATCGTTTACGGCGTGGACTACCAGGGTATCTAATCCTGTTTGCTCCCCACGCTTTCGTACCTCAGCGTCAACAACGGTCCAGTGAGCCGCCTTCGCCACTGGTGTTCTTCCGAATATCTACGAATTTCACCTCTACACTCGGAATTCCACTCACCTCTCCCGTGTTCGAGCCATCTAGTTTCAAAGGCAGTTCTGGGGTTGAGCCCCAGGCTTTCACCTCTGACTTGAATGGCCGCCTACGTACGCTTTACGCCCAGTGATTCCGAACAACGCTAGCCCCCTCCGTATTACCGCGGCTGCTGGCACGGAGTTAGCCGGGGCTTATTCTCCCGGTACGGTCATTATCATCCCGGGTAAAAGAGCTTTACAACCCGAAGGCCTTCTTCACTCACGCGGCATTGCTGGATCAGGCTTTCGCCCATTGTCCAATATTCCCCACTGCTGCCTCCCGTAGGAGTCTGGGCCGTGTCTCAGTCCCAGTGTGGCTGATCATCCTCTCAGACCAGCTAAGGATCGTCGCCTTGGTGAGCTTTTACCTCACCAACTAGCTAATCCTACGCGGGCTCATCCAAAGGCGATAAATCTTTGGCCTTTCGGCATCATACGGTATTAGCACAAGTTTCCCTGAGTTATTCCGTACCTTTGGGCAGATTCCCACGCGTTACGCACCCGTGCGCCACTAAGCCCGAAGGCTTCGTTCGACTTGCATGTGTTAGGCATGCCGCCAGCGTTCGTTCTGAGCCAGGATCAAACTCTCAAGTTCATGCGACCGATATTGGCGGGGAAAACCACCACTACCGACCGACGTTCAGGAGCTTATTCTGTCTGCACAACATCACTGACATACCGGCAAAAAGCCGGTGTGCTTGTGGTATTGAGACATATAAGCTTCGGTTTTAACCACGGTATCCAGGGCCTGAACCCCCGAACCGTGGACCGCCGCCCACATGTCCCTTCATATAACCTACGATGTCAAAGAGCGACGCTGACCTATCCCCTGGTTGCCCAGGTTCCTGACCCGCATCTTGTCCGATGTCGGCGGCGAGCGCTTTGCCCTTGGTCAAACCAGAGGGCGGTGGGCTCGTCGTCGGCGACGGGGGCGGCTTATGGTCCGCTCGGAAGCACCCGTCAACAACTTTTTTCACCGTGTTTTGCAGACTGCAAAACCACCGGAATTCCCGGCACCGCAATGATTGTCCGCCCACTTTGTCGGTGGGTCAAGCTGACCGTTGCTGTTGTCTTGGCTTTCGGCACCGAGCGGGGCTCGACGTCGGCCGGGAGCGCTCGTCTATGGGGGCAGCCCCGGCGGCGCAAGGGATTTTTTGCGGAATCATGAAATTTTCTGTCGCTTCCTTGGAAGAAGCAAAGCCTGGCTCTGTCCGAATGCCTCCGCATCCCCCGAATCGCCGAGGGATCGCCCATTCACGGGATCGGCCAAGCGCGGCGCTCAGCTGGCGATATAGTGTTTCAGCTCCTGCGCCTCGGCTTCGGCTTCCTCGATTCGGGCCTTCACCAGGTCGCCGATCGACACCACGCCCAGCACCCGGCCATCCTCCACGACCGGCAGGTGGCGGAATCGCCGGTCGGTCATGATTCCCATCGCGTCGCACACACTCATGTGCGGGCCGACGGTTTCCACCGGCGCCGACATCAGGTCGCGCGCACATTCATCCAGAATCGCCCGGCCGTGGGTGTGCAGGCAGCGCACGATGTCACGTTCGCTGACCAGGCCGACGATCGCTGCTCCCTCCATCACCAGAACCGCACCGATGCGGTGTTCGTGCATCAGGGCCAATATGCTGCTCAGGCTGGCATCGGGCGCCACGCTCACCACCGGCGGCTTGCCCACGAGAATCGAACCGATCATGATCCGCCTCTCCTTTCATCGTCCGGCCGGATGGCGCATAGCCCCGGCGAGGGCGACATGATGCGCCCATTGGACCGGAAAGCAAAGCCGCGACCCGAGATTCGCGCAGGCAAGGGCGGAACAATGCCACGGCAGACGGCAGCAACACCCTGGGCGCCCGTGTGGCGGCTGATGCGCCTGTGCCTGGGCGTGGGCGTGGTGGCGACGGGGTGCGCCTATGCCTGGCTGTGGCACGATGGGGCACCGATGCGCTGGGAACTGCTGCTGGCAGTGGCCGGCGGCATCTGCGGCACGCTGCTGCTCACCGGCGCGCTGATGGGCCTGTTGTTCGTGTCGAACCGGTCCGGCCACGATGCGTTCGTGGCCAGTGGCGACCCGCCGGACGCTGACCGCCCGGATGCTGACAACAACAGCTGAGCGGAACGTCACTCAATCAGCGGCGGACTCAATCGGCAGCAGGTTCGCCCACGGGCTTGCGGGTGCGCGGGCGACGGCGCGGCGCGGTGTCGCCAGATTCGGCAGCCGTGTCGGCAGCGGCTTCGGCCGGCGCTTCGGCAGCCTCGGCCGTGCGCTCGCGCTTCAGTCCCAGCCGACGACCGGCTT